>BPTO01000078.1 GCA_023705985.1 Candidatus Heimdallarchaeota archaeon
AGAGCAAACGCCTAATTCTTATCGAGATATCCAAGGGTGAGCTAGGATACAAGAAACTTTCAAAAAAACTTGGTCTTGGATTAGATACTATTCGCTCACATATTAGAACAGGCAAGCATTCTACTTCATTATTCCAACTAGATTTAATTTTACGTGATCAGGAGAGATGGATTATTTCTGAATTGGGAAAGAAAGTTCTAGAATTACTAAAACAAGAACCTGAATATTCAGCCCATTTCTATGATAAATAATTAACTATCAATCTTGTCAGTTAAACATTTCAATGCTTTTTTCATGAACATTAGTACCTCGTTCTTACTAATGGCGTCAACAAGTGTTCCTGCTCTTGGACCAGATTTTCTTCCGATAAATAGTAAATAGATTAGTTGGAAGAACTCTTTAGGTTTGATTTGCTGCTTTTTAGAATATTCGTACAAGAATTGAGTGATATCGTCTCCTTTGAGTGTATCTGGCAGTTTTTGTAAAGCTTCAAATAGATGATTGAATATTGTCTGGTCTATGCTTTTTACAATTTCACAGTCTGGATTTTCTAAAATCTTAAATTTTATATTATCATTAGCATAATTTTCTGTCCAATATTTTACTCTTTGAAAACGTTTTGATAAGAATAAATTAGTTAAATCATCTGGTTCTTGTGGAATGATTCCTGTAGATTTTAATCTAGTTATTATTTTTTCTTCATCAAATAAGCATACTTGCATAACTGTAGCTAAGTGACCGTAGTCCACTCTTATAGCTTTATTTGAAGAGGGTTCTCCAATTAATGCCAATTCATAAGCTTTGATCGTTTTCTCTCTAGATTTTTTGTGTTCTAGACTTAATTTTTGATAAAATAATTCTTCTGCTTGGTCAAACTCTGATGCAATACTAGGAATATCTAAATCAACTCTGAAATCGAAATCTGTTCGAAGATTGGATCTATAAATTTTGAACAGAAATATTGCTGGATCTAGAATTTTTGGAAATTCAGTTACTGGCATCCCACTTCCTGAACTTCCGCTAAGTTTCTTTCCTCCAAAAGTGAGAAAACCATGCTGAATCAGTAGAGGAAGTTTTGATTTGTTGAATATTTTTTTATGAATAGCTAAAGATGTATCAATTGATCCACCTGCTACACCATGATCTTTTCCTGAAGATTCTACAGTTACACCAAAGAAGTCTTGTCTAGCTGCCCAATCCAATCTCCATTTTAGTTTCCATAATGTTTCTCCCATCTTTATAGTCGATTTCTCTCCGCATCCTTTTTTCTCCCTTTTGCAGTGAATGTCAATAATAATTTCTTTACTCTCAATTCTATAATCAGTAATAAGTGGCGCTGCAAAAATCTTGCATTTTGGGCACTGAACGAGAAAAAATTCTTCCATTCTAGAACCAGTTATTTCTTCAGTGAGTTGAGACGTTTCCTCTTTCTTTTCAATAAAGAGTTTTGCATATTTATCATATTTTCCTTGAGTATACATTTCTGAAGTTTTTATTGGTTCAGGGTGAACATCAAACTCGTCCATAATTTCAATAGCGTTAGAAATAAAATGATCCGCATAAGAAGAATGACAACCTAGTGGGTCTGGTACATCACAAATAGCATGACCTAGGTATTTATGTAATAACTTTCCATAATCCTTCTTAAAGAAGGCTGGGATTTTGTCAAATGGGTCAATATTATCAATGTTAAGTATATAACTAGATTCAGCTTCTAAATTCAAAAGCTCTCTATGAATGGCTCGACATGTTACTGCTTCTTTAAAATTCCCAATATGATAATAACCACTAGGAGCCCACCCAGTAGCAACAACCTGCTTTTCACCAAATCTTTCAATAGCTTCTTCACTGACAACTGTTGCCCAATGCTTGTATTCTCTATCTTCTCGCTCATCTATGTGAGTCATGCTAACAGAAGATTTCTACTTGCAACTTAAGAGTTGTTGTCATTAACATAGAATAAGTAGTTGGTTTAAGTAAATAGATTGTAGATATTTTCAATCTCAGTCTCCCACCTTCTAAAATTTACTGGTGAACTTGGATATTCTACAAATAAGTCTGCTAGTTCCTTATTAGCATCCATGGCTTTTTTCATTAGTAACAACAAACCTATTTTAGGAAAAGATCTAACCATTCGCATAAACATTGAAAATAGGCTTTCTTTTTTTAAGACACCAGCAGAACTTAAATCAGACTTTTTAATCACTTTCCGCTTTAAGAGAAACTCAAGATTTTTTGCCCCTAACTTTTCTAGAACTAAAGTGATTATTTTATATCTCGCATTTTCTTCACCAAATTCTTTCATTATTTTAATATTATATTCCCATAAATCTTTAGTTGAATAATTCTGTTCTATAACAGTTTTTATAGCGACTTCTGCTGCAAAACATCCTGCAAATAAGGCGGGTCCATGCCCTTCAGCTGTTAGAGGGTCAGCATGGAAAGCCGCATCACCTGCTACTATCAACCCAGGAGCAACAGCATTCCAAATCGGTGGCTTTACTGTTACAACATCTCCTCTACTATCAAGAATCTCATAAGAATCAGGGAGATGGTATTTTTTCATTGCTTCGTTATATATTTTTTTTACGCTCTTTTTCTCGTTTTTACCTTCTTTAACGAATCCAGTACCACAATTTAATTTCTTTTTACCAATAGCAAAAAACCAAATATAACCTGGTTCAGGAACATCTTGGACATACTGAAGAACAATTTTACCATCTAATTTATGAGGTTTCTTCAATTTGATTATCTCTCTGAAACATGAGGCATAATCGCTTTTTGATAAATTCTTATTTAATAATGGTTCAAAATTTTCAGGTAAATTCGTTCGTACCACAGCCATTGTACCACTGCAATCAATTACAATTTTGCTTCTAAACTCGAAAATGCTTCTATTTTTTTTCTTTACTTTTACACCGCTCACTTTATTGTCCTTAATAATAGGACTTAGAACTTTAGTTTCGCTTTCTAAAAGTACACCTCTCTTTAAGGCTTCTTTTAACAATCTTTGTCCGTATATGTGTCTGTTTATCATATAACCTATAGAAGGTAGACTAAGGTTAATTTCAGGATCTGCGGTTTGGATAATAAGGGTTGAAATATTTGCTTTGATTTCATCTCCCTTGGGTGGTTCAACATTCAATTTTTTAGAAACATTGATAACAGTTTTTTTAGATAAGGCTTCACCACACACTTTGTTACCAATTTCTTCCTCTGTTTTTTTGTCTATTAGAAGCGTTTTCATTTTATTGTTTGCACACAATATTGCAGCCGAAATTCCTGCAGGTCCTCCCCCTACTATGATTACATCATATGTTTCAGACATTCAAACAAAAATGCTATAGCTCTCTAATAAGACTTTGCTATACACCCCAAATTATGGGATTATCATTTAGGTGCTTATTAGAAAACATTTAGCTAACTTGAATGATAGAGTTAATTCTACTCACCAAGAAAGATTTGTCATCTCTCTAGCAATAGAACTTTCTTTCTTTATTATCTCAGTTTCTTTCTTATCTCCAATGTAAATTTTGAATGTTTCAAAAAGTGGCTGAGTATCTCCTGATATTTGAATCATTAACAGCTTTTCTTGCTCTTTTGCAGGAGGGTTAGCTATCCAAGTAATAATTCTCTTTCCTTCATCGTTTGTTTGTTCCATTACCTGATCATCTGGAGGATCTTTTGTAGTAATAACATGAGATATTGGTATTGCATCTTCAATAGAAATAATTTCCTCAACATCTCTTATGCATTTTAGTATATATACAAGTCTGTAACCAATCTCATTATCGATAGGTTGGATGAATTTTGCTGCTTTCAATATAATGTTTCCTTCTGCATCTTTCACTATTTTCTTTCCTCTAAAAAGATAGGGGAAATAATCTAAGGAGTATGTTTTTTCCAAAATCTGTCCTGGATTGATGTTTTTTTGTTGCCATCGAATATTTACTCCTTTTAATCTGGCTTTCTCAATGATTCCACGGGGTGGTATTGCTTCTGGATTTGATTTCAAAACATCAAATTCTGGTGGTAACTCATCCATGATGTGCAATTCTTCTACTATCTTTTTATGTGCATTAATGTATTTTGTATTTGCAACAAATTCCAGACCTGAAGGGACTATTTCTTCGAATGTATTAAACACATTAATTTTGTTTTCAATTATTTCAAGAATTGTTCGATTGATCTTCTGTTTCATCTTGTATTTGATTTTTGCTTTACTTCCAGGTGTAATTTCAGGTATTTTCCATTCAATTTCGAGTATTTTCTCTTTTTTCTTTATGACTGGTTTAATATCTATACCTTCTATTGTCATATCGTCTATACTAAAACAATAAGGTATTTCATCAACAATTTTAATATCTGTAATTGCTTCATTGTATTCATTCTTTAGTCTTGAAGAAATTGTAATATCACCTATTGAATCACCAATGTCAATGCTGTTGTTAGTATCGATATTCTTTGTTTCACCATTCGTTAATTTGAATTGTTTTCCGCTTTTTACTTCATTTGGGACTTGGTATTTATTGTCTTCTATTAGTTTTTGAATCAATTCACTCTGAATATATGTATCATCAGGGATATGAGTAGTTGAAACCTCAACTCCAATGATTTTACTTTTTTCATCTGTTTCAAAGACTTCTTCAAAATGAGCAGTATTTATAACTGTAGTTTCTAAGATTAAATCTTCAATTCTTTGCTCTATTAGTTCTTCTGACTTGATTAATCTTAAAATAATATTATAATCATTTTGTATTCCTAATTCTGTGAAATACTCTTCAACCCATCTAGCAACACGTGTCTCATGCGGAGGTAAGATAGTAGACCAAAACTCTTGTACTGTTCTAACAATTTCATGAAGATTATTGCACTCCCTATGATTAATCAAACCACCTGTATCATAAAAGGATACTAAACCATCCATTGAAGTGCTAAATAAATTCGTATTTGGTTCAATTCGTATAAAATATCGAGTAGATCCCCAAATTGTTTTTTTTTCTACCATTTTACTCAATCCTCACTTCCTCAGTTATAGATATAACTTCATATTCATCTAATTTTTCTGTTGATATTTCAGAATCTTCGCTTGTGTTTGTCTTTAAGTTAAACATTTCAACCTTAAAAGTTCCCTCTGGTAGTTGATTTTCAATATATTTTCTAATTTCAGAAACAGTGTCAAATTGGAGATTGGGACTAGCTAAAATTGTAACAAAATCGCCAAAAATGTCTCTTTTTCTAATTTGTATTATTTCTCTTTTTGTTGAACTTTTTGATCTTCTCTCGAAAATTGTCTTTGCAGTATTCAGATGGAAGCTATCTAACTCTTGCTTTAATGCCTTGTCATAGAATTCTTTTGCTTTTTCAAGGTTTTCAATAAACAGATATCTTGTAATTAGCTTACTGAATGCATAAGAGTGAAGATCCTCTTCATCCAATTTTTCCATAAATTCAGCAAAAAATTGCCATAATATTATAGATTCTAGGTAATTCTCTTTCTTTTCAAGATCTAGAGTTTTACTTTCAATATATTTTAAGCCTTCATCTACAGATTGATTTATAATAATATTTTTAGCTTCTTTTATTATATCTTGAACAATCGCACCACTACTCAACAGCACACACCAATAGCAAATACTGTTACAATTATAATTTTGAGCTCTTTAAAATTATTGGTCAAGTGTAAGCAACAAAAACTAAAAAAAATCAACTGATTCCTCTTCTAGTTAAATAAGACTTGAGCCGATAGAGTTAAAAAACCTCTTTTTTTCTGTTCTTATGGTTGAAATAGAGAGAGATGATTATTGTGCATTCCATTTTTCAAATAGATCAGATGGAAAATGTGCCAGTTGTGGGCTTCCAATTTGCGTTTTAGATCAGAGCATAAGTCTTACTGGAGAAAAAACTTGCCAACTTTGCCAGAACATTACAAAAACTAAAAAGATCTCACGCTATTTTCAAATAGGTATGCTTGTAGTCGTTGTAAGTTTAGTTTTTCTAGTATGGCAATTAACGAAGGGGTTAGAAAATGGTGGGTATTATATTTTCATTCCTCTTGTATTAATGTTTATTTTTCCCTATTTCATTAGACCTTATCTTATGAAACTTTATTTTAAAGGTATAGAACCAAAAGAATCGGTTTTACCAATATTACGCTATTTTGAAGCATCAGGCAGTCAAAATCATTTTAAGCTATTTAACAAATTCTTGAAGAAACTTACAGAAGAAGAAATAGCTGAAATGAGAAAACCTCTCTTCTCATATCTCATTCCAGCTATAGCCTTTAATTTTTCCAAACTACCTGTAGAATGGGAAACGGAACTAGTAGAAAACTTAAAAATTTCATTTGAAGATTTCGCAAGAGAAATCACAGAAAATTACCGAACTATAATAATACAGAGCGCTGTTCATAGTTCTCACTCAAATATTTCCGAATTTATTTTCTATATAAGCGAAGTTGCAGAAAGTAAAGAATTTCTTAAAGATTACATTATTGCAATTACATCGTCTGAGATTATTTCGTTAGGAGATGAAGAATTGCAGACAATTTACGGAAAACTACTTGAAGATTTATATCTTTATGAAGAGAAATTTGCAAAGATATGCGATGAACTAGGACTAAAAAAGGAAAAAGCAAAAATACAGTCTTTACTAGCAAGATATGAACCTCCTCCCGTCCCTAAAACTAGAGTGGAAGCAGTAATGAAACCAGAACAATTGCGTGAAAAACGAAGAAAAGAACAGATGCAAAATGTGGAGTTAACATATACTGAACCTAGAGAAGAGGACAGAGAGTTTAAAAGAATAAAGGAAGTTGAGTTTAAAGAAGAGTAGTGTTTTTTAAGTTTCTAACAGAATCGAAACGGAAACTCATTTTTTTCTCTATTTATGTTTTAAAAGGGAAAGGATTTATTTCAGTATATTAATGTTCACAAGAATGACGGACATGATGAAGAATTACAACCGCTGATTTTATGATGAGCCTAGCTCACACTGATTCCGTTATTCACTAACTTTCACAGAAATCCTTAATAGAAATATAGACACTCCTTTGTTATAGCCCGAATGGTTTGAACTTATGCAATTGAAATCAGAAGATAAAAACTTCATCCATAAAATATGGAAAACTTTTGGTGTTAGTTTACATGTATTTTCAGTTGCTGTTTTTCTTGTTGGAATCGTATATTTAGTGTGGTCTACTGTTATAATCATTCAGTCTACTAGTGCCACAACTGTTGTGCAAACCATTCTTAATTTCTTGACTTTAATTGTTGAAGTAATAGGAATTCTATATACAGTTATGCTCTTCAAACAAATGGGAACAACATGTAAATATCCACCTTTGCAATCTAGATTATCTATCCCTAATTTGGAAGAACATCCTCCTGTAAGTATTGTAATACCTATTCATGAACCAATTCCCATGATCCTAACAGAAACTCTGGAATCCATTATAAAAAGCAATTACCCAAGAGAAAAAATACAAATAATGCTAGCTGATGACACTATCTCTTCATATCACTCTTTTGAAGAAATAAAACATTTAGTTGAAAAATATGAAATTGAACATATTTATGATCCTTCTAATATTCTCTTCAAAGCAGGAATGCTAAATGTCGCTTTAAAGCACGTTAAATCAGATTTTGTTGTGTTTTTAGATTATGATCATATAGTAACACCTAATTTTTTGATGAAATCTATAGATGTACTTTTGACGAATAAAGAAGTAGCATTTGTTCAATCAAAAGTCAGTTTTCGAAACATCCAATCAAAACTTCAAGTCTGGGAAAGTGTGATGTATTCTCAGTTTTTCGAAGTATTTGCAAGGGCTAAAAACAGAAGATCTACTGTTATATTTAATGGATCAACTGCATGTTTCCGAAAAGAAATTCTAGATAAAACTGGAGGTATCCCTACAGCTACTTTCACAGAAGATGTTGACCTTACTATACAAATTCTAACTGAAGGCTATAAATCTGTATTAATCGATGATTATGGAAGTTTTGGGTTAGTTCCAGCAACTTTTTCTCTCTTACTCTCACAGATATTAAGATGGGCTAAAGGAAGTATGCATGTTTTCAAAAAGAGATGGTTAAAGATATTAAGAGCTAAAGTTCCTTTAATTGACAAAATTGATTTGTATTTTAATATTTCACTTTTCTTCATCGCTTCTTCCATGTATATAGCTACGTTTCTCTATATTATAATGTATTTTGCAGGGAGCCAAGTTATTCGCTTGCCGATGCAAGCATTTCCTCCACTAATTATTATGCCTATAGCTTTAGCTGTTTCCTATCAAATATCTGCTTTTATTGCAGTTATGTTTGCAAGAAAAAACAATCTAAAGAGCATGAAATTAATAGATCTTCTGTACTTTTTCATTATTGCTTTAGTCCTTAATCCTTTTACAGTTTATGCTGTAATCGTAACTCTCTTTCGAAAGAGAGCTCCAAATAGAGAGCAAGATCAATGGAATGAGAAAATAGCTTATATCCCCCTATCCTTTATAGTAACTGCTTTTGGTGTTCTTTCTGTTGTTCTAGCTTACTTTGATTATTTGGCTTCTGGAACATTGTGGTTAGCTCTTAGTTTGTTGGGTTTGTCTATGGCTGCGACATTTCCTGTGTGTTTATATTTCCATTTCAAGACTTACAAACTAAAACCTTATTTGGCAGTAAAAGATATCGCAAATCCTTGAGAGGGTACTGATGAAGTGGAAAAAACTTTTCTGGTATATTCTGACAATTCTTCTTTTTATGTTCTTGGCTTATTATGCAGTTCAGAGTATCAGAGAAATAATAATCGTCTATTCTTCAAATTACACTATTGGGGAGAAATTTTTAGGAATAATGGGTAATGTTTTCATTTTGATAATAGAATTGCTTTCCGCTTTCTATTCAATCTTCATTTATTATTATATTGGCTCATCTTCCACATATAAGATTCTAAAAGACGAAAACAATCGATTCTTACAGCAAGACCCTCTTCCATTAGTTGTAATAGCTCTACCTCTTTATAAGGAACCATTGATGGTTGTTTCAAAAACAATTGATGGAGCTCTGAATCTTGACTATCCAAAAGATCGTTTTCAAGTTGTAGTCTGCGATGATAGTCCAGAAGGATATTCTACAGACATTGAAGAATACTGCAGAGAAAATGGTGTTAAGTACATCCAAAGGAAATCTAGAAAAGGCTTCAAAGCTGGAGCTTTAAATAATGCTCTTAAACTAGTTAAATGTGATTTTTTTGGCATTTTAGATGCAGATCATATCCCTACACCCAATTTTATCAGAAGTTGTTTATCTGGTTTTATAGATGATAAAACCATGTTAGTTCAGGGAAGACCTTTGTTTGTGAATCAAGACAATTTTATGCAAAGAAGCAGTGCATATATCCACACCCAATTCTTTCATGTTTATCAGAAAAGTAGGGGTACTCGAGGAGCTGCTATATTTGCGGGGACAACAGGAATTTTTAGAGCAGATCTTTTCAGAGAAAATGGTGGGTTTTTAGAAGACACACTAGCAGAAGACACAGATACATCATTTTACATGATGTCAAAAGGATACAATTTTCAGTATGTTAACGAGGTTTGTTCAAAGGGTCTTGTCCCTTGGGGTCCAATAAGTATGGTAAATCAAATATGGAGATGGACAAATGGTATCACTTCTATTTTGCGCAAACGTTTATGGAAAATACTCAAAGGAAAAAACTCTTTGATCAACAAAGTTGACATTTTCAGTTCTGTATTTACACCAGTGATAGGTGTTACTATGTGGTTAGTTTATATTATGCTACTAGTAATGTTTTATTTGGACAAATATGTGATGAATTTACCATTTGCTCGACCATCTCCAAGCAATATACCACTGTTACTCCTTGCGCCAGTACTTATCTCTTTCGCGAGTCTTATCATGGCATTTATATCTTGGTTACGTGAAGAAAAAGAAGATAAGATGATCCGTTTACGTGGATTTAAAGGTATGATATGGACAATAACAGTTTTTTACTTATTGATACTTACTGCACAATCATTTTTAATTTGGGCAGTGTTGAGTGCGTTGCTAGGAGTGAAAAAAGATTTTGACAGAACAATAAAAGAGAAACAGAAAACATTAGGCACTATTAATCAAAAACTCAAGTATACACTTTGGTCGATTGGGCTTTTACTATTAGCTGTAGTTTTCTGCATCGCAAGCTATCATGCAATTGTTGTAGGAAACGCTCTTTATGGTTGGTTCTTTATGGCAGCTCTCTCAGGAATTATTCCAATTATAATTGTAATTTTATATTTCAGAGAAATAGAAATTTTCAAGCAATTTGCTTCAACAAAAACAGCGATAGATGTGGAAAAAGAATATGAGGAACAATTAAATGACAGGAGTTGATATCAGGGTTTTTTTACCCATTATATCTGTTCTTTCGTTTGGTGCTTTAGAAGTAGATATACTAAAAAAGTGGATTTTCAAGATAAAACACTCTGATTCATTTCTCGTTTATATGTTAGAATCTCTTATTTTTGGAAGTGTAACATTAGTTGCACCTATGATCATTTTAGCTTTAATTGCAAATCGGTACAATAGAACTAAGCTTTTAGGAAGGTTTGTTTATATTTATTTCTTCATAGCTGTAGCATATCTGATATACAAGATTATTCTCTTCATAAGGAAAAAACTTCCTGAGTTTATTTTATCGACCAGAAAAAAACTTCTCAAGTCTATGGAAGTACTCTTCATTTCGGTTATCATAGTGATGTTACTTGGTTATATAATTCAAGCTTCTATCTATCCATTAAGAGGGTGGGATTTCTTACATTTCTACCTCCCAAATTCCTTTCGGATATTTGTTACAGGACAATTAGTAAAAATAAATGAGTTCAACTTCCTTCCTCAGTTCAAACCACCACTTAACGTGTTTTTGTATGCTTATGGGTTTTTTGTCACACAATCTGAAATGATTAATTATATTCCTATTTTGTTTCTTTTAGGGAGTACATACTTATGCTATAAGATAGCTAGATTAGAAGAGTTATCCAAAAAAACCTCCATAATAGCAAGTGTAGCCTTTTTAGCCACACCTTTTACTTATTTTTTAGTTTATGAATTTCAGTACTATCAAGAAGTATTTGTGTTATTTTTTACAGCAGCTGCATACTATGGTTTAAGGAGAATCCAGAAAAGCAAGACTACAAAGTCAAAACTATTTTATGCACTAGTAGCCTCAACTGCGCTTACTGGTTGTGTTTTAAGCAAAATAAGTGGTTATATTCTTCTTCTTGTAATTTTTATTTCGATTCCATCGGACAAAGTAGGTAAGATTCTGCGATCAGTAATAATATTAGGTTTAAGTGTACAATTAGTAAGGAAATCGATTTTTGAAGTATATATCGGAACAGGCATTTTTATTGCTCTTCTGTGCGTTTATTGTCTTTACTTGGTTATATCAAGTTCAACTCTTTCTTTTTCCATTTCGAGGTGGATTATCACACTTTCTGTGTTTGCTATTCCATTAGTTGCTGGTATAATGTGGGCGCTTCATATTCTTACTATCCCTGGTGTAGATTCATTTCTTGTTAATCTTTACGTAAATTTGGGTAAACAGACGTTAAGCTTAGTATGGCCTGGAATCTCTTTACCAGAAACACAAACCTACCTAGAAAACGCTCAAAATGCAACTTTTTTAACATCTTCTCTTTCAATTCTAATAGCTTCAATATTTGCTGGAACGTGGTTTATATTTAAGATAGTAGGTTTCATAAAAGCAACTAAGAGACACAATGAGCTTCTATTATGGCTAGTTTTCTTTTATGCTATTTGGCAAGGTTTCTTTTCTTTAGGTTCAATCAGATACCTTTCTCCAATCTTAGTTCCTTTATCTATTGTTTTTGCTATAGGTATTGAAAGTGTAATTGATTTCTTCAATAGGCGGGATAATCAAAAACGAGATGGTTTTTTTGCTATACTGCTTCTAATTGGTTCAGCTTACCTTTTTCTTTACCCCTTCTTTCCATTTGAAATAATTTTTGAAGATTTTCATCTAAGGTTGTATCATGCACATACTCACATATTTTCATTAATAGGTTATGCAATTTTATTCAATCTATTAGTACTGTTATTAATCTGGAAAGAAAAAGCACTCAAATTAAGTTTTCCAAAAGTATTTTCAAAAGGTTTCAATGTCCGAAAAATACTTTCTGGTTTTCTTATAGTAATTGTAGCTTTTGTTCCCATTGGTGCACAAACTGGAATGCTCATCTCGACAAACTTTGATTTACAAACTTTTCAAGAAACATACTCTTGGGATGCTCGAAAGAACTATCGAGAACTTATAAACGCAATTAATGGTTTAGGGTATGCAGATAATCAGATTGTTCTCTCTCTGAACACGCCAGGGTTAGAATACTATTCTTCTCAACCAGTAATCGATATGTTTATGTTAGGATTTATTGAAAGTTCAGGTTTCGCAAATACTTCATTCCCACTTCGTACTCAAAATGTGACACGGACAAACAATTTCTTCAGTAAACATGGGATCTCGATTTTTGTAACATTGAATAGTAGTCATGAGTGGTATGATGTTTTTCTAACTGACTATTATTGGGATTTTTTCATCTATAAGATGCTTTTCAACAGTAAGTATTTTACGTACAGATTTGGAAATGAGGAATTTATTCTTTTCACAATAAAAACTTCAGATGCTTTCATAGATGTTATTGATGTTCAACTAATGGGGGAGAATCACAAAGGTAGCCTTCTTGCAAGGAACTCTAATGATATTACTATAGGAAATAATGCGTCAATAGGTTTGGAGTTAGATTTAACAGCTGTTCCTACTGTAGATCCTGTTCGCATAGACGTAATCACAAAGTATTCCACGCACAATAATGAAACTCCGGTGTTCTTGGAAAATTCATATCTATTAAATAGTTCATCGGTGGAGCAATTTACATATCTAGATTTACTTGAACTAGAGGAAGAATCGATTATTATTCATTCAATCAGCGTTTCAATTGTTTACCAACATATTAATGGATATGAAGAAACAATAACTTCCTCCTTCTATTCTCTAATTGATCAGGGGGTAATAATATCGTACACTGGAACTTCATGGATATATGAAGGTTATAATGGTTTTGTTTCTTATTAGATTAAAGAAGGCAGTTACCTTCTAGTATAAGCTATTCTCATCTTTTTTGTTTTACGAGCAATAAGGAAAGTGGAAACAAAAACAGCAAACATCATAAGAGCTAGATTTAGCAAGAATATTTCCCAACTAGCACTTGGTGCGAAAGTATGTCCAAAGAACACATTTTTGTTTGTTTTTGCTAAGATAATCAGTACAGCTGCACCAAGACCATATCCTATAATTGATGCACCAACAGCTACTATTGCTAGTCTTGAGAATATGCTTATTATTGTGTGGAAATTTGTACCTCCTATGGTTTTAATAATCACTGTTTCCCTTCTGCTTTCACTATACACATTTCTTAAAATTGTGAGCATATTTACAATTACTACCACCAAAATCAATATAATTTCTGTGTAAACTAAAGTATATGTAAATAATAATGAACCCTTTAGATAATAATCCATATATTCAAACGATAGCGAAATTAGAATTTCAAAGTCACCTATTGGTTTAAACGGTATTATGGTGTATTGTGATTCTGATTCGCTTCTAAGGACGATTTCAATGCTGGTCATACCGGGTTCGAAAATTCTTCTGAAAGTAACTAATTCTCCATTTTTCATCTCAACCGTAATATTAATGATTCCATAAGATATCTTGAGTGAAACACTGGATTTTAGACCTGTAGAAGTTACGATTCTTCCTTCCAATATTGTATTAAATTCGATTGGCAGGTTGTAAACCAAGGTTCCATTATCATACTTAAAACTGAATGTAATGTCTTCTTTAACGGAAGGAATATTAAAAATAACTGTTTGATTAAACAAGTAAACTTCAAATGGTAATAC
>BPTO01000079.1 GCA_023705985.1 Candidatus Heimdallarchaeota archaeon
ATACAAGAATAACATGATTACTTACGCTGAATCTCAAAAACGTGAATATAAACCTAACGTACATATTATTGATGATGATGTTATCCGAAGAGTCAATGAACATTGGGATGATATGCGTGAGAAATACGGTTACGAACGATTAGAGCCCAAAGAAAACTAATTTACCATTTCGTCCTATATATTCTTTTTTCTGAAAGTTAACATATATTTGAAAAAAGAGTGAACTTATAAATTCGCTATTTTAAGGTTGAAAAAGTCAAATACAAAAGCAAGATGATTTGCATTTAGAAAGAGGATTTAAATGGTAGGCAATATTATAATTTCTCAGAGAGAAGATTGTTCTCCTTTTGAAGATGTTAGAGCAATTAAGGGAGAAGAAGCTATTTTATCAACTCACCAAGATTATTGTATCGATGAATCCAAGCTTGCGGGAGGGTATGCAGATTGGTTATTTTTTCCCAAAAATGAAATGGATATTGTTTCTATTGTAAATAGGATGAAGGAAGACAAAACACCAATAACTATTTCTGGTGCAAGAACAGGAATCGTCGGATCTGCCGTTCCAACATCGGGAGGAGCTATTCTTTCATTCGATGATATGAAGCTAGTAAAGGGAATAAGTTATGATGAAGATACTCAGAAATATTTCGTTAGAATTCAACCAGGATTAACTTTAGAAGAACTTGCTGATATCCTAAAATACAAACGATTCTCACAAGAGCATAATCTTGACGAGGAGGATTGGGTACAGGCTTTTAAAAAGGTTGAAAGGGGACATATTTTCCCAGTAGATCCCACAGAAATGACTGCTACTGTAGGTGGTTCCATCGCAGCTAATGCTTCTGGTGGTAGATCTTTCAAATATGGGGCTATGCGCCCGTGGGTTAAACACCTACGCGTTGTTATTGAATCAGGAGAAGTTCTTGATATAGAAAGAGGACAATACATAGCTGTTGATAGCAAGTTTATCATTAAAACTTCTGAAAAAGATATAGAAATTGATATTCCAACTTATAAAATGCCAGAAGCAAAAAACGCTGCAGGGTTATATGCCAAACCTGACATGGATCTCATAGATCTTTTCATTGGTTCTGAAGGGATATTAGGAATCATTACGGAAGTGGATTTGTGGCTAATAGAAAAACCTGAAGTCCTAACAAATGCTTTATTCTTTAAAACAGAAGAGGATGCAATAAATTTTGTGAAAAAATTACGTTCAATAGAAAATTTAGATGTAGAATATATAGAATTTTTAGATGAAAATGCTTTCAATTTACTTAGATCTAGACGAAAAACCAATCCCGAACTCGCTAATATTGACACAATTCCTGAAGATACGACAGCAGCAACATTTTTTGAAATACCATTTTCAGATGATACTTTTGAGGAGATTTTTGTAAAATTAGATGAAATAGCAACAGAGTCTAACACCTCAGTAGACTCAGGATGGAGTGCTCTAGAGGATAATGAGCGCGATAAGTTTAGAAGAATACGACATGCAGTCCCTGAAATTGTAAATAGCATAATATCAAAAAGAAAAGCAACTTATCCTAATCTTCACAAACTAGGTACCGATATGTCAGTAACAGATAATCATCTACAAGACATAATGACATTCTATCATCAAACACTTAAGGAAACTACCTTGGAATACGTAATATGGGGACACATAGGAGACAACCATGTCCACGTCAACATTTTACCAAAGAACATGGAAGAACTATATTTAGGAAAACAACTTTACAAATTATTCGCTAAGAAATCTGTTGAATTTGGTGGTTCTGTCTCAGCTGAGCATGGTATTGGGAAGCTCAAGCACGAATACCTAGAAATAATGTACGGGGAAGAAGGCGTAGAACAAATGAGGTCTGTGAAACTGAAACTAGATCCAGAAGGATTATTCAACAGAGATAATGTTTTTGCATTCATAGGCTAATGCATGTTTTACTATAAATTCTTTTTAAAAACAGTTGCTGACTCTGCGAGTATTCAACAGAGTCGATTAATTACCAATTAACTGAAATCGTACAGTTTTGGAGAGCATTTCTATTTGATTCAATTTTCTTGAACTTTGGTAAGTTGCTATTGTTTTGTTTTTGTTTGATCTTTGAGCTGTGTGTCTGTACATTTTTTTCACCTATTTTATTGCGCCTACTAATTGTAGTCTGGCTAAATTTGTTAGCATTTCAATATTATCGTATTGTTTTCCATATTCTTGTTCATATCCGTTTTCCAGTTTTTGAAATATTCTTCTAACCATTTTTATCACCTATTAAATTGCACCTACTAATTGTAGTCTAACTACTTGAGTTAAGCGTTCAATACTATTGTATTGTTTTCCATATTCTTGTTCGTAACCGTTTTCCAGTTTTTGAGATGTTTTTCTAACCATTTTTTTGCACCTATACTTATCATAGAGTCATATTTATTAAGCAATTTTAAAATTCACTTGTTTTACAGCCTAACTCTAAAGTTTACAGAACTTCACTTAAAGAATAAATATACTATAAAAAAGTAAAAGCATTAAACCAGATGGTTAATATTGAAAAAGATGGAGAGTTATCAGCTAAAACATATATCTATGAATAAAGAAGAAATATTTAATATGGTGAATTTGCTACTTTATCAAGAGCTTTTTCTTGTTTGATACCCAATTATTTCACCTTTGTCTATCATGAATTTGATTGAATTACATAAATTATTCTTTTCTATCAAAAACAATCTGTTTAGGATCAATTACTTCTTCAATTCTCGGTAGAACTTCTTCCATCTCCTCTTCATCATTAAAGTCGTGCATGACATAACGTGAGAATTTAATCCAATTATACCAGCATTCCTTGCATACATATGTATGATGAGTTATTTTATAAAAAATTGCTAGATCAAGATGATATGTTTCTTTTTTTTCAAGCAAAGAAACATTTTTTTCCGAACAGACTGGACATTTTACGTCATTCATCACTGCATTCTCTCCAAATAAATGGAATGGTACAATAATATATGTTTTTTGTCTATAATAGAAAATAAAATGACATATGTGAGAAAACGTGAGATATGATAGAATGACGTTGAGTTTGTATGTAAGCAATATATCATAAATTTCGGTGACTATATGACACCTAAGAAAGACAAAAAAGAAAAACTCCAAAGACTGACGATGATTCCTTTATTGAGGACGTTCTCGATGCTTACAAGCAATCAGTTATCTTGCTTGTCATGTCAATTGTATATAATATCATTGCTGGAGGTTTAGGCTATTTGGGTTATTATTTAGCTCAGAAAGATGACTTTGATTTTACTGCTTTTGTGACTGATATTATGGATGATCCAATGAGTATTTTAGAAGTAGAATTTCATTATGGTTTATACATAATTGGAGTTGCTGCGGTACTTGTTATCATGGGTTTTGCGGCTGCATTCATCTTCACAGGATCTAGAAATGATAGAATTGCTAAACCATTAGGATTCTTCAAAGCTTACACTGCAACATGGAAGATTTTATTCCAATTTGCGATAGTGATAGTAATTTTCGGTGGAATTTACTTCGGTATCACCTTTGTAGATAATCCTACAGTAGTATTGGTTGTTGGAATAATATGTGGTGTAGTAGCTGTAATAACGCCATTAGCTATGATATTTAGAGTTGTAGACTTCTTGCTTGAAATGGAGTAAAAAAGTATTGCTCTCTCTATTCACTTTTTTTATTTGAAATTTAACAAAAATGGAAGAGAATGATGTAAAAAAAGGAAGAAGAAAGAAGTTATCTCCTTTTTACTACCAAAGCGACTAGTGCAACTAAGGTTATACCAGCAGCTACTGCTACTACAATAACAACAGGATTAAAGCCCTGATCTATTCCTATAGTTGGGTCATGTACCATTTTCAGTCCATCACCATAATTAGGATAGGACAAGAATAGGTTAATGAAATCTTTACCGAATTTCTTACCATTTCCAAAGTCTTCATCAAAACCATCATTGTTCATCGATGAAGTTACATTTACATCAGAAACTATACTGTTTTCAGAATCATAAACTTGAGCTGTTGGTACCCATGTAAAGTAGCTTGATCTTCCGTCTGACTCATCGTAAAATTCTATACCATGTTTATTCTCATTATTAGTAGCATTCGCTGGTTTTTCGTAACCATCTTCAGTAACATTCACCCCTTCACTTGCTTGTACCCTATGTTTGTAAGCCAGTTCATGAACCTTAACTGCAAAAACTAAACCTGTAGCTTCAGGACTAAAAGTCCAATTGTCGACAATAATATCAAACTTAATCTCGGAAACAGACTTAATTTGATAGGTTGTTGTAATTATAGTATTTGTTTCATTTATTTCTTCTGTAATCAATACATCTTCTAGATATACGTGGAAAACAAAAGAAATTGTTGCTCCATTATCAAGCGTATCTGATGTAATTGTCCCTCTAACTTCATTTGTGAGTGTTTCTTTTGTAAGTGTCCAATCAAATGATGAAGAGGCTAAATTGAAAGCTTCGCCACTTAATTCACCCATATTATGTACCAATAAATCATCACCAAATAATTCAGCTATATGAGTAAAAGAAACATGAAAAACAGGCATCTTTTTCCCTTCTGAACTATTTACTAACCAGAACATCATATCGGGTTTTCCTTCATGTAATTTCATAGACAAAAAGTCAGTTTCAATAAAGGTTGACCCTTCTCTATCATTTACTCCTGGATTGTTTTTCTTTGCTGAAACCAAGAATGACGTGGGTATGGAACTCATTATCAAAATGGTTAATACCCATATCAGTAAAATTTTGTTTTTATTAAACATATATACCAATTATTAATTGGCACTTTTCTATATTAACACTTACATTTAAACAATTAAAGTTGCTATTTACACACTGTTAGTCAATTCATCAAAACTTGTCCAAAACCACTTGTAAAATAATAATCAATGAAAAAAAAAAGGATTTGCTATGAAACAAAATCAATTCTCACAACAAAGATATTTATAGTTATATCCATACAAATTATATTAATGCTTGCTCTGTAAACGAGAAAGCTCTAAAATAATAGGAGAAAATAAAATGAAGTCTTTAAAATTTAACATGGTATCAGTAGTTGTTCTGGGATTATTCTTGTAAGCATATTTTCGACGATGACACTTGTACAAGGACAAATGGGCACATCATATCTAACCACATTACAATCTGGCGCATCATATGCATGGGAAGTAACAACATTATCTAAGTCTGGTCCCTATCTAGATCTAGATTTTTTGGACTTTGGAAATGATTCCTTAGAAATTGGAGACATATTTTCAATTAATATTACTCAAGATATTAATGTTATAACTGATGGTGACCCAACTCAACTATTAAATCAGTCAATAACTTGGTGTGACTTTTACTTAAATGGTGACTATAAGACAAATGCTACTGATGATGTTGAAATAGTTAATTTCATCTGTTCTGGCCATTTCTTCCTTCAACCTACAACTTATAAAAATGTTACAGGGACATACAACAGTTTTCAACTGATGGAAAACACATACATGCAAGCTTCATATGAATCGAAGGATGAAGACACATCGGTGAATTATTATGACTATACTCATTCAATTTATAAGCAATCTTCATCTCTAAATTCAAAAACATGGATCATTAAAATGAAAGCAACTATCGACACAAAAGAAGATGATTTAACAGATCCATTAGATTGGGAAAAAAATGAAAGAACAATCACAATAATATCTGAAGCAAGATTTGATATAGAAACGGGATTCTTATCCTATCTAGCTTACACATACACATATTACGACAGAACAGAAGTAGAAGGTTCGATAGACATAGATGAGCGTAATATCAACTTCATATTAGAAAGTATAACACTTGCTACCGATGCTCCATACAACTGGACATTTTCAATAGTGAGTCTTCTTTTCATTGGTTTAGTGGTTATTTATAGAAGGAGAAAATAACCCCTTTTCTTCCTTTTCTTTTTTGTTATTAGTATTACGACTACTAATAACGTTTGTTCGAAATAATGCCCTTTTGTCGTCATGTGTTTCAGCATACTGACAATGTGGCAATTTGAACCAGTATATTTGCTAAATGTTTAAAAAACACTATTGTTTTGCATGAATGGTAATTACATATGGTTAAAGATTTCATCAAAAACATTTGGAAGAGTCAAGATACTTCAGTCTGGCTTGTTTTCTTAAGACTCATTATTGGTGTCGAATGGTTTATAGCTGGACTTGAAAAACTAATCGATCCGGGATATGTCACTGGAATGGCAGATACTTTAGGCTTCTTTGCTAGTGGTAACCCTAATGCCTGGTTTGTCAACTTAATCAACAGTACTTTTATCCCAAACGCTACAGTTTTTGCTTGGCTCGTATCTATAGGAGAACTCTTAGCTGGTATAGGATTGATATTAGGCATATTTGTCAACCTAAGTGCTATTGTGAGCATCTTCCTAAATATTAGCTTCTTCTTTGCTGCAGCGTGGATAAGCCCTTCTACTCAATCATTGAATTGGATAATGGCTGCTTTAGGCTTTATCATTCTTCTTAGTCCTGGAATCAAGAATTTAAGTTTGGATCTGTTGATAGTAAATTATGTTCCAAAACTCAGAAGACCACTTATTGATTGGTTTGGCTTTGAAAAGCTAAATAAAAAATAAATTGATTTAATTGTAGCTAATCCCTACAATTTTTTATTTAAATTTGAAATTTTCTCAAAAGTAAGAAATTGATATATATATCTTATTTTTATGTGTTGATATGGGATCTTCTGATTTACCTCTAGATAATATATCTTTATACTTAGCAGCACTTTTGCAGAGAGATGGCAGGATGAGTTTAGTTGATTTAGCAAAAGAAATTGGTGTTTCGTCACATAATACCGTTCAAAATAGATTAACAGAGATGCATAACCAGAAATATTTGCGCGTTGTAGCAGAAATGAACGTAAAAAAACTAGGTTTTGAAGTTGTTTTAATTTTATACTCAACTTTGAGAGATGAAGATCATTCAAAAATAATAAACTTATACAGCTGTTGTCCCAGAGTTATTCAAGTTGGCTCGTTAATTGGAAATTACGATGTTTTTATTCTGGCATATGCTGAAAATAGATCAGTTCTTGAAAGTTTAACAAGAGGACATTGTTTTTACAATGAACAAATCCAGTTTAGTGAACGCCTTATTTTAATCCTAGGCGAGGAAGTAAAACCACCTTTTTTTCCGATTGAGTTTCCAGTTCTTTCCGAAGAAGATGAAACGCCATGTAAAGCTAATTGCACTGATTGTGATTCTTACAAAAAGGAACATTGCACAGGATGTCCAGGAACAGAATACTACAATGGTCCATTAATAATTGAAAAACAAAAAAAACAAAAAAACAAATGAATAAATCAGTTTATACTTGAAAATCTTGTTTCAATTGCTTCTACAACTTTCAGTCCCTTGATAATATAACAAAGCATCTATTTTTTCCATAAGTACTCGGAGAGCAGAGGCTAGGTATTGTATAAAGGTAAGTGAATTCAATTCAAAGTATATCTCTATGGTCGAAGCTAAATATTTCGATAATGTAAAGTATTTTTTCTCCTACAGTCAACATTGATTGAACACTTTCTCTAATTGCCGTTCCAATCTGCACTTTTGGATCCTCTAAATCAAATCTTGCAACCTCTTCTCCATTATAAAACTTAAATTTGGTAAGATTTGCGATTATCTTTTTGCTAGATTCTGTTAATTTCTTAACGTTCTCTATTGCTTCATCATAGTTTCTATATAAACCTTCAACAGTTTGATGCATTACTCTCCCAAGTTCAGAAACGTTTTTTAAAATTTTAACTAATTCCTTATACACTTCTTTTTGTATTTGGTCTTTGTATTCAGTCATTAGTAACCTTACCACTTTCATCACTGATGTAGCATCGATTATTCTTTCAAATAATCCATATTTTTCAACCTCAATTTTAGTATCAACAATTCCTTGTTTTTGCAGAATAAGCAGTTCTCCTCTTAACTCTCTTTCTTCGCGTTCACAAAGATCTAATAAGTGACTTGGAATATCTGTGCTTCGTTCAATATAGAGAGCTTCAAAATACTTGGAGGGAATAAGAGACAATTTAACTAATTTTTTCTCTATTTTTTTATCAATAGTTCTTCTTCCAAATAATTCGTTGAACATCAGGCGAATACTCCTCTTAAGATATAATAAAAACCGATAGCGCATACACCACTGAAAATAGGTGTTAAGAAAATGAATAACGTGATTACTCTAACAGATTTAAGATTCACAGGTTTTTTACTTCCATAACCAGCTCCTATGAAACTTGCTACCAAAATCATTGTTCCGGAGACAGGAATTCCTAGAATAGTTGCAACTAGAGTGATTATTGCAGAAGTTGTTTGCACTATAAAAGCTGATTCCGGTGTTAATTCAACCACATTATTTCCAAGGTTTTTCAGTACTCTCCACCCTATTACAATTAACCCTAATCCTAATCCTGCTCCACCGATTAACATAGGAAGTCTTTGATAGAAAATTGACGAGCCTGATTCTTGAAACAAAGGGTAAATTGGTGCGATAGCATTGCTGATATCATTTCCTGCTCGTGAAAAACCTGCTACAACAACCATTATTAGTAAAAATGACCCTGAAATTGCATTAGAGGTTTCTAGATTTCTGAATCCTTTAATGCGTTTTGAAAGAATTTTATGAGTTAGCTTCATCAAGAATAGAGAGCTAACGAAACCAAGAATTGGCGAAAAAATCCAAGTGAAAAAAATGTGACCCATTCCCCCCCAGCTCCAGATCATTTTTTCATAACTTATTAGTGTAAGTCCTATTATAGATCCAATCATTGCTTCTGTTGAAGAAATAGGAAGTCCAAAAACTGATGCCAAAATCAGACATACAGCCATAGATGCGAAAAGTGCGAATATGAGAAGGGGTTCTGCAGAAATCTGAAGTGTTGAAACATCATTGTTTAACGTATCACTAACGTTTGGAGCAAGAACAAATGAACCAACAACAGCGACAACCGCACCTAATATTACTGCGGTTTTAACTGAAAGACGTTTCACTCCTACAACAGGAGCAAAGGTTTCATCGTTTGTCCCTATAGCAAATGAAAGAACAATCGCTGCAATCACCATTATAATTAGTATTAGATCTGCCATCTCAATACCTCTTTCACTTTCCTTTTCATTCTTACAGTTATATCATGGTTTCATTCTTTTCTTCAGATGCTAAATTTCACTAATTACAATCGAACGTAGCGCATCAGACGCATCTTCAGCTGCATTGGCAGCACCCTCAATTTCCCGAATTGCATGATCAAATATGACAAGAGTGGCAAAATTATCTGTTAAATCACTGAAATCAAAATAGTGGTTTTTTAATTTGGAATATAATCCATCTACTTGATGTTCGATAAAACTGATTTCTGTAGTTAAATCGACTGTTCGTCTAATATCTTTCATATAGATAGATAGTGCCTCTATTAGTTTTTTAGCACACATATCTACTAATTCACAAGCCTTATGGATTTCTTCAAAAATATGGTCAGGAAGTTTTAATTTATGCAGTATTAAGAAATTACTACTCGCTCTTTTGGCATGTCCAGCAACCTCATCTGCGCGTTTAACAAATGTTAAGATGTTAGACCTTAATTTAGATTTCAGACTACCCTTTGTTAATTCCAACCAAATATCAGCTAGAATTTGATCCGCTGCATGTTCTTCAGCAGAAATATTTCCAGTTTCAAAATCTAACTTTGCTACGTCACCCTCTCGCCACACTTCCACTGCTTTAATCAATGATTGTGTTGCGAGTTGTATTTTCGATAAATGTTGGTTCATTTTTTGATAGATTTCTTCTTCAGCATCCTTCCTGAAAAAATTACTAAATTTCATTTTATCTCGCCTTTAGAAGTGTCTATAATAGTCCAAGGGTGACTAATAAAAAAAAGTTTGGTAGCAAAGAGTAAGTTTCTCTCTTTTTAGTAAAAATAATAGCATGGGATTCAAAAAGTACATGCACGAATATTTGTTTAAACTCAAAATAGAAAAAATTGAAAAATTACCTGGAAAAGAAAAGACTATTTTCTTGAATACACAGATACATCAGCTATAGCTCCAGGTACCTCATCTTCATGCTTTTCAGTCTCTTCAAACTTTTCCCTTCTTCCATATCCTTGGCTATATCTATTTTGACTTCTATCTTCATTTCTTTCTTGTTGAGACAGATACATTTGTTCTATATCTCTATCCATGAAAAGTTCTATTTTACGGACTAATGGCATTTGGTCGCTTTCTACTAACGAAATAGCTCGCCCTTTTCCTTCCATTCGACTTGTCCTACCGATTCTATGGACATATACTTCTGGATCCCCTTCTGGCAAATCATAATTGAAAATATGTGTTACATGAGGTATGTCTAATCCTCTTGCTGCAACATTTGTAGCTATTAAGCAGTTTATCTTCTTGTTTCTAAAGTCCCTCATAACTATTTCTCTCTGTTTTTGTGTCATATCACCTTGTAATGTATCAAGTCTTAACCTAATTCGTTTATCTTTTATAAGTCGCCTTTTTAGATTTGCTCCCCATCTCTTTGTATTCACGAATATTATGCAAGATGTTGGGTTTTCTCTGATAAGAATTTTAACAAATTTATTATACTTTTCTTTGGAATTGGCCACTTTATAGTAATATTGCTTGCAGCTTGTAACTGTAAGATTATCATGACTAACATTGATTTCCAATAATTCTTGACCCCAACTAAAATCAACTGCTATATCTTTAATTTCTTTAAGCATCGTAGCAGAAAATAGTAGAAGCGTTGGGAAAATTTCTTTCATTGCTTTAAACAGGATAAACTCAACATCAGGAAGGAATCCCATATCCAACATCCTATCTGCTTCGTCTAAAACTACAATTTTTACATTTTTAAAATTTAGGGCTCTTCTCTCGTATAAATCTATAAGTCTCCCAGGAGTGGCAATTACAATTTGAGCACCAGAGCGAATTATGCTTATTTGCCTGTTAATAGAAACTCCACCATAAACTTCGACAGCTTTCAAGCGTCTATATTTAGTTAATTCAGAAATTACTTCATAAACTTGTTTGCATAGCTCTCTAGTAGGCACTAAGATAACTGATTGAACAGAACGTAGGGAAGAATCGAGCTTTTCAGCGATTGGAATCGAATAAGCTAAGGTTTTTCCAGTTCCAGTTCTAGCTTGAGCTAAAATGTGTGTTTTTTCTTTTTCAAGAATCTCTGGAATCGCTCGTTGCTGTATATCAGTAGGGGTATGCATCCCCATATTTTTTAAAGCATCCATAGTCTCGCTTGTTAAATTAAAATCTTCAAATTTCATTAATATCATCTATATTTAGTTTTACAGTAAAACCAGATTTCATTTTCTCAAATATATGATTCTAAGCTTTTTGTATTAATATTTATCAATAAGTTGAAAAAAACTAGGTCGTTTAAACGATTATCCACTAATCTTCCCCAACTCTAAACCTTTTTAGTCCCAGTACTTTAAAAGACTTCATATTTAACACAAATTACTTTAATGGGCAACAGCAATAAGATTGAGAACAAATGAAAAAAATAGGCATAGTTGGCGGATTAAGTGCTGAATCAACTATTGAATATTATAAAATACTTATCAGAGAGTATAATAAACAAATGGGAGGAGCTTCATCTCCATTATTAGTCATTGACAGTCTTAATCTTGAAATAGTCAGAAATTTGATGGTAAACAATAATTGGGATGAGGTTTATTCTACTATCCTCTCATCAGTTAGAAATCTTGAAAAAGCAGGGGCTGGTATAATAATTATTGCTACAAATACAATTCATAAGATATACGAACAACTATCCAATGTAATCAAAACCCCTATGATTAGCATCATGGATGCAACTGCAGAAACTGTAAAGAAAAAAAAACTAAAAAAAATTGCATTGTTAGGGACGATTTTTACTATGCAAGATGATTTTTATCCTCTAGCATTTGCTAAATATGATTTAGAAATCATAGCCCCATCAGAAAAAGATCAAGAATATATTAACAAGGTTATCTGGGAAGAATTAACACACAACATCCTGAAGGAAGAATCAAGAACAAGGTATCTAGAAGTGATTAAAAGATTACAAGCTGAAGGCGCAGAAGGAGTGATATTAGGTTGCACGGAGATTCCCTTACTCATAAAACAAGAAGATTGTAATATTCCAGTCTTTGACACTACAACAATACACGCTTTAGCAGCTTTGAAGAAAGCAATAGAATAATAAAAAGAAATTATTTATCTATCTCGCCCTTTAGATCTTTCTTACAGCAAATTTTCTTCTTCCTCTACTTTCGTTTGAAGTCTGATGGTTTCTGCTAGACTATACATCCTATCCAAAATAGACTTTGCTCCAATCCCTTTTAGCATAAGAGCATATTTTTGAGTTAGAAAGAATCCTCTAAGCTTGAACCATGAAGTTGTAACCAACACAGGTACAACGCTTTTTTTAAGGATACATTGATGCTTCCCCTCTTTGAGCTCCTCAGCAAGTCCTATTTTGCCACATTTCAAACAGAACTTCCATTTTGCTGATCGCTTGTATAGTGAATTAAAAGTCTCCTTATATGCCAAAAAGCCTTCTGTAAAAGTAACAGACCATAATCCCATAATATAATTTTTTGCTATAAGCCTTATTTTGGATTTATCTAAATCTGTTATATCTGGCAAAAAAATCAACTCTAATACTTATCCACTTTTTTTGTGTCTTCTACACTTATTAATTTTATCTCATCAAAAAGATTTAGTAGGTATATTTGTAAATCACTGCTCTTGTATCTATCTCGTGGATAATGCTGTAATTGTAAGACAGAAGGATGTTATTAATCTGTTCTGAATTCACAACATCTAGTAAAGTTGAAATAACATAATTATATGTTTCATATTCTGCAGAAATAAACTCCCTCAAATTCTCCCATTCTATGCTCTGATGGATAAATGGAATTGTTTCAAGCGCTATGTTTTTATGTAAATAACAGTACATTTTACTATGGTACCAATGTTCTAAAACGACAACCCCCACAGAGCATTCTTGTTGTCCTACATATGCTAAAGCTCGTGCTATTTCATCTCTTTTTTGCCAATCAGTAACTGTTGCTGAATAAATATAAGTAGTTGAAGCAATTAATATTAATATTCCTACCATTATAGCAGTAATTTTTTCGTTTTTTAGATCCTCTTTATATCTCCTTTTTTCTAGATCACTCTCTTCTTTTTCTTTTGTTCTTTTGAGAAGTTTTACTACTAACATACCCAAGTATTGAAAGGCAATAACACTAATTATTGCAGTACATATGTGAAGATAAATAGTTCCAAAATATACAAATCTTAATTCTTTATGTTTCTGAATAGAATACAAAACATAGATAGACAATGCAGCAAATAAGTATCTTCCTGTAATTTGTGTTTTGAACCAATTTTTCTCACTATTAATTTTCTTTTTCTTCCAATCAGTAAAAATAATAATTGCGAAACAAATACTACAAAAAAGGTAGCCAATTATCATTAAGTATCCCCTAACTATAGTGAAATAGTAATAAAAAGGTGATGTACCGAATATTTCAGCATGACCTTCAATAATATTAAACTTGAACCAATGAATTGGGGAAACAAGAAATTCTCCATAGAACACTTTATCCACAGCTCCCCCAAATAATAATGCTATACTAAGACCTAAGAAGTGGCTTATTAACACCTTTAATCGTTTATATGGGAAGCGGAATATTAATAGAGCACCAAGACCAATAACTAAATCTAAACGTATGTACAGAATTAAACCTATAAGTAAACTAAGAAAGAAGATTTTCGAATAGATCTTAACCTTTGCAG
>BPTO01000080.1 GCA_023705985.1 Candidatus Heimdallarchaeota archaeon
TCGGTTGGAAATAATTGATGAATACCTCTAGTGAGGAAAATACCACTTGGGAATTGTAATTGGAGGTATTTTGCTTTATAAGGCTCATCTACAAACGGAATTAACTCAATACTTCCCAAGCGTTCTCTTATCGTTAACTTCCAGATAAGAGAAATAACTTTTCTAGAGAAAACACCTGTAATGTCATCTTCATGATTTTGAACATGAATAATAGACAGTTTTCTCCTCCTTGCTCCAGTGTATAATTTTCTGAAAACAGTTGTATCTATTGAACTTCCACTTTTTTGTTGGTCAGGAGATAAAAAGATTATTTCCTCATCCTCATCATAAATTGTCCAATTAATATCTTTATTCCTTTTCTCTATCTCTGAATGGGTGAATCTACTATCCTTTATTCTAAGAACTTCTTCTAAAATGAACCGAAAATGGTCTTCGGCATCATTTTTCATATAAATAAATTCTCTTCTCTTCTTTTAAACGTAATGGAAGCTATCTAACAAAAGAAATTATGTTTATTCCTCAATTTCTTTGAAGAAATACATCTGTTCAAGAAACCATTTATGGTACTTTTTAGCATCATATTCTTTAGGCATCGTCTTGTAATGTTTGTAGACTCTATTAGCTTGAAGCAAAGATTTTTGCATAAAAAGCATCAATTTAAGATTCGAGATTCCTTTAAAAGCGGAAAATAACATTCCAATAATAGATTTCCTAGGATATTTTGCGTGAATTAGCTTTTCAAAATCTGATCTGGAAATGATTCGTTTTTCTATTAAAAATGACATTTCTTTTTCTGTCAGTTGAAGAAGTTTTCTTCTCATCATATCAAGAGCTGCATGATCTCTTCCTCTTTCTTCAGTGTACCTAACCTGATATTCCCACAGACTATCAATTGAAACTTCTTTTCTTCTTATGCTTTTGACAATGACTTCAGCTGCAATTTTAGCAGCAATCATCGATGATCCTACACCACAACCTACTGTAGGAATATTTTGACAAGCTGCTTCACCAACAAGTAAAAATCCATACCATACCATAGTAATAGGACGTCTTAAAGCTATTTTTCCTTCCCCTTCTCGTAGTTTTTCCTTTTCTATGTTTTTATGCAAATTGATGAACTCGTTTACTAATGCTTTAGGTTTACGTTTTGAATATCCTTGAGTTACTCCTGAACCAACATCAACTTCGTCTTCTTTTTCAAAATTTATCCAACTATAACCTTTCTCGTAACCATATCGATAATAAAGGTGTTTTTTACTAATTTCATTTTCTCCCCACTTTAATATATTATCTTCAACTCTGTGTGTTTCTCGATGTGCAGGAGCTATTTCGTTATCTTCTAGTGGTAGATTTAGATCTAGTATTTCTATTTTATTACCTAAAATTCTATTAATACCAGAACAGTCAACAACTAGCTTAGCTGTTACAATTTCACCATCTCGTTTTTTAACACCAATAACCCACATACCCTTACCGATGGGTTCGACTATTTCAGTGTTAAAACAGAATTCTGCTCCAGCTTTTTCTGCTAGAAGTAATAATCTTTTTTGAAACAAATTACGGTCAACAATCCAATAATCATAAAAATTTAATTGTATTTTAGATTGTAAATCAGGAGATAATATTACAAGATGGTCTCTATTTGCTCTCTTTTCTTCTCCTTTTGGTGCAAGAATTCCAGCTAATTGAAATGTTTTCTTTTCGATCGAATCACACCAATCATGTCCAATATCCTCTCTAGCTCTCTTTTCATAAATTGTGACTTTTAGACCAGCAGTCGCTAAATGAAAAGCAAGTACACAACCTGCTATTCCAGCGCCAACAATAATAACATCTCTTTTCTGTTCTTGTTTTTTAGGCATTAGTACAACTTTTCAGATGATATTCTTTAGTTTTACTACAAAAAGTTGAACAATTATTTCAAGAATAAGCTAAGGAGCTAATAATATAAGAATGGATTATGAATTAAAGAATTCAAGTAAGAATGTCAAACCCGCTACAATTAGTGCTGCTGGAATTATTTTTAGAGCGTATATGAGTTTGTTTTCTTTTGAAATTGCGCCTAGAAAGACTCCAAGAATTATTACTTCAACACCTACAAGAGATATTGCAATAATATACCCAGTTGTCATTTTTATCCATCCTGGTATCACAAAAAGAAATGGCGATATCGATATCATAGAAAACATAAAAGGTGAGATACCATCCACTGCAGCTATTATGAGTGATGTCCAGAAGTTTGCTTTTGTGAATATGGTGTCATTTAACTCAGTTACCATATCTTTTTCTAATTCTTTCATTTCTTTAGTTCTTTCAGCCCTCTCTGTTAGATAAGCTATCCAAAAGCCTGATACTCCCATAGAAATAGAAGCTCCAATGCCTAAGAAGAGAAGAGTTTTAGCTTCTGTAGATTTAATGATGATAGATGCAATAATTATACCTAAAGCTGTTAAAGCTCCATCAAAACCATTCATGACGAAATATCGTCGTAAAATATTTTCTCCCCCAACCATAGATAAATTTTCTCTAAGTTTATCTAGAATTTTCAATTGTTATGTCCCTAACTCTATTTACTAAAGTAATCTCCCAATAGAAAGATATAAACATTACGTTATACATTTTAAGAATTAAAAAACGAAGAAAATACCAAAAAGCTCAAAAAATAATTAAATAACTAGTCAATTCTTGATAATAGTTTTTTTATAGGATACAAAATTACATAAATTGTACAATGAAAGCGACCAGTTCAAGACAAAAAAAGAGGAAATATGTTCCAAACCTAGCTGCTAAAAAGTTCAAACCTACAAAGAGCTGGTTGTTAAAAGATGCTAGAGGGTTATTCAAAACTGCTAGTTTTCCTATGGATGTTGATTATGTTTCTTTTGATGATTGTGTAAGCGGAATGAGAACTCTACCAGAAAACTGTATCGATATGATAATAGCTGATCCTCCCTTTGGGTTAGATTTTCAGATAATGGAAGCTCTTTATAATCGTGATAGTAACCACGTTGTTACTGGATATACAGACGTTCCTGCTGTTGATTATGATGTTTTCTCTGATAGGTGGATAAAAGAAATAAAACGGATAATGAAAAAAGAGGCTGGAGTTTGGATTTTTAGTGGTTGGACTAATTTGAAAGATATACTCAATGCTCTAGAAAAAAACAAGTTAACCTTAATCAATCACATTATTTGGAAATATCAATTTGGTGTATTCACAAGGAAAAAATTCGTTACAAGTCATTATCATGTACTATTTGCAGTTAAAGATCCAAATAGTTACTTTTTCAACAAAATTGAGCACTATCCTGAGGATGTTTGGGATATTAAACGAAAATATCATCATGGTATGAGAAAAAACGCTACAAAACTGCCAATAAACGTAGTAATGCGCTGTATAGATTTTGGAAGCAAACCTGGAGACTTAATATTAGATCCTTTCATGGGTAATGGAACTACAGCTATGGTCTGCAAAGGAACGTTCAGACACTTTTTAGGTTTTGAGATAAATGCTGCTTTAACTAGCACTATTAAATGGAATATTGACCAAGTGAAAGAAGGAGAGTTTTATATACCCTATTCTAGACGAACTCCCGAATTGGTAGAGAATAGAATAGCTTCTTTTAGAAAGAAAATTAAAAAAGCTCTACAAACGATGAAAAACAAAGAATAAAATTAATTACAACACTTTTAAGTAACTCTCCGAATGTCTTTATAAACGGAAAACTGGAATGGTTAAGAGGAGCTAGTGACATGCAAGTTTTTTTCGACGAGACTATTGAAAACGAGTTCGCTCGAGTTTACAAGAGATTCAAGAAGTTTGAGCTAGAGAGTGATGAATCCTATCAAGATGACTTGGATTATTTGAAAAGGAATCTAGTGGTATTTAAACCTCTCCCAACTAAATGTCAGCACGAAAATTTCAATGTAACAGCAATTGATGGAAGTGGAGCAGATAGTCTTGTTATGTTGAACGATATAGCTATACATCTACTAACAGCAGGATTTGCAGCGGATAGAACTTGTTTTGAGGATGGAACAACAGAACAGCTTACTACCAGATCCCCAATATGTACTCATCCTGAAGGTTTAATGAGACTAATAATACTTCGAGAAGATAAATCTAAAGAGGTTTGGGAAGAGTTTCTGTCATTCATTAAATATAATTACAATGAAGATTTGGAGACAATCGTACTTAGAGTTCTTAGAGATTTCGTTTACCATAAACATGCTCTTAAGTTTCCAAATGACCCTTTCCCCGATATTAAGTCAAGTATTGATTTACATAAAGCTGCAATAATAGCTGGTTTCAAGCTTTATAAGTCTGATATTTTCAATTTTTCAGATTGGATGGTGTCACCAAGAGCAGCTGCTATGCAAGGCTGGTATGAACAATTCAGAGAGGTCGTAGAATATTCTCTAGCTCACTCTTTACTTAACTCTGATACTAGATTCAAATATATTTTCTTAGATGGCTCTCTGAACATGCTTTTGTCTCCAGGGCAAGAACAACCTCGATTAGCATCAAACTATTTGCTACGAGATTTGTGTAAAAAATCCTTAAACAAAGAGACATGTATAGTTGCAGTAAGCAAGACAACAACTTTTCCATTTGTATATAGAATAGCTCAAGACTTGGAAAAGGAATTAGGTGGAGAGAAAAAATGGTTTGTAAGAATCCCTTCTAAGCATAGAAATGAACCTACTCTAAAACTGCTTGAAAATCGTCCCCATATCCCTCCATATTATGGTGTAACCTATCTGTTTCACTTTTCATCAGAAGTCCCTATTCTAAGAATCGACCTTGATTATGAGTGGTATATGAAAAATATTTTTTCTGAAAATACAAAAATACAAAAAGCAAAAGAATTAGAATTATTTCAAGAAATAGATTGGTTATCAAGAGATGTCAGATATTTTGGTTATTTCTTTGATTTAGCCTTTGCACATAGTTCCACGGTAGTAAGCTTCGCGGAAAGAGATGTTGTAGCTGAACAATTAATTAACTACTTCGCAGAACAAGGAGAAAACCCCAAAATGTTTATTCATCCAAGAAGAAGATTAGGTTTAATGTAGAGGTGAAAAAATGTCGTTACAATTAAGTGAACCGATAGGTGTTTTAGCAGAAGGAGATATCTCATTTCTAAAAATTGTTTGTTCTGATATTCGTTTTGAAATAGGCGAAATTTTGATCATCAAGCCTCCTACTGGAAAGAAAATGTACATGTTTAGAATTATGAATTATGAGAATATTTTGAGAAATATTCAAGATCTGTCAGCTATAGCTGCTAATTTTCTAAAGAATAGAGAAGCCTATATAGCTAGAGTTGAATCTGAAAAATTAGTAAAAGTGCATGGTCTATTAATGGGATACAGCGAACTTGACGCAGATTCAAACACATGGATTTTCAAAAAACCTCGATCTCTACCTCCTCATTTCTCTGCAGTTCATAGAGGAGCTGACTGCCCTGAAGCATTAGAACTTTTATTAGAAAAAGAAATAGGTCAAGATCTGGAAATAGGTAAGCTGCTTATTGGAACAAAAACTTTAGATTTACCCATCAAAATTGATATTGAATCACTGCCAATGCATGTACAAGTAGCAGGTACAACAGGTGCTGGAAAATCTTTTTTCATGCTTACATTCATAACTTCTGCTCTTAAAAATAACATTGTTAGATTTGTCAAGCAAGAGGAGATGAAGAAGAGAGTTTCTGTCTTCATGATAGATGTCCATGATGAGTATATGAGAGGTCTAAGACACGAAGATAAAAGGTATGGTTTGATTGATATAGCAAATGCTACCATAAAATCTGGTAATGAGGTCTATGATTCCATTTTCGCTGACAAGTTCTACTTAACCAGAGATTTGAGTGGTGTCTCTAAAGAGATGCAAAAATTTGCTCAACCAATACGAATTAGAAGAGAAGATCTTTCTGTAAGCGATATAACATCAGTTATGACAGTAACAGACCAAATGTTGGGATATATGTCTATGAAAGCAGTCACGAATGTAGACTGGGTAACTGCAATAGAAAAAGAATCGGAAGCTGAAGTTACATCCTTTGTGAAGGGGACAATTAGTGCTGTAAAAAGAAGACTCTATCCTATTACACGTTCTTCAATTTTCACTTCGGACAAGTATAGTGATCTTGCAGAAATAGTTTATAATATTGAAAGAGGGTGCTTCTATAACTTCAGCACAGCCTTGCTCTCCTCATCAGAACAGTTTATTGTAATTACTATGTTAGCAAGGACATTATTGTCCATAAGACAATCATTACTGTCCTCTACAAAATGGAGCCAATTTAAAGATCAAGTTTACCAAAGACTACCAAAAACCATTGCAAGTGAATTATTAGGAGATAATCCTTCTTCTAAATTCAGTTTGAAGGAGCTCTATACAGCTGATAAAGATGGTTCTGATTATCGGATGAAAACAATTGATAAATTACCTGTAATTATGCTAACTATAGAAGAAGCACCTAGTATTTTGGGTGCTCAAATGTCTAAGGAAGGAAATGTATTCATTGATATTTCCAGACAAGGAAGGAAATTTAATATTGGTATGCTTCTCATCACTCAGAATATCTCCTCTATGGAACATATAATTCTTGCAAATACAAATACAGAACTCAATTTGATGTTAGGGAATGAAATAGAAATCCGTCAAGCGATTATCAATGCAAGTAATAACATAGCAGGTTATGAGCATGAGTTCAAGGTTTTATCACGTGGTGAAGCAATATTCACTAACTCTCTTAGAAATATTCCTTTACCAGTAAAAGTAAGTAATGTTCCTCTATACATCGAAAATGAGTTGCCCTTTTTTACAAACCCTTATCAAAAACTAAATGTAAAGAAAGCAAGAGAAAAAACTAAAGCTCCAATTCTTTAGGTGCAAAAAATGGTCAAAATTGTTCATCTCTCTGATACACATGTATCTCATAGACGATTTAAAAACGTCAAGGACTCTTGGAAAATCAACAATCGTTTAACTTGGATAGAAGAGGACTATTGTAAAGGTTTCCAGAAAGCTATGGAACAAGCTGCTGAAATCAAACCTGATTACGTAGTTCATTCAGGGGATTTGTTTGATGTTCCAGTAGGAAGGAACCTTATTGGACCTACAGAATACTCACGAGCATTTGTTATAAAAGTTCTTCGAGAATTTTTCGAAAAAACTGAAAATGAAGTTCCTTTCATTACAATTGATGGTAACCACGGAACTTATTTAACTAGAAATTACAGCACTCTTGAATTTCTAAAAGAAGCTTTCCCTAAAATGTTTTTCCTAGCCACAAATTATCACTTGAAACAAGCTATTTTTGATGACAATCCGCTTATTATTGAATTTGACGATGTTAAGTTCTATTTGTTCCCCTATTTAAAATTTGGAAATTTGCAAAGTCTTGAAGACTCTTATGAAAACTGGGTGCGAAACAATCAAGAACCAGATAATTCGAAAATTTCAATAGCTATTGCTCATGGAATGACAAGAGGAATAGACTTACTCAATCTTCTGTTCCAATATGATTATGATTATGTTGCCTTAGGTCATGATCACAAACAGCAGAGAATAAAAAAGAATATGTGGCAAGCAGGAAGCACAGAAAAATATACTTTCACAGAGAGAAATCAGCAAAAAGGTTTTCTTGAGGTTGACGTTCAAAAGGGAAAAGACCCTATAATCGTCCAAAAGAATATAGAATCCAAAAGAAACATGATTCAGAAAAATATCAAACTGACAACAGATTCTTCAGTTATTGATTTAGAAAGCAGTGTTTTTGAAATATTAAAGGAATTTGAACAACCCTTTATTGGCGAAACTGCTTCTAGACTAAAAATAACCTTTGAAGGAACAACACTACTTAACAACTGGTGGAGGATGGAGGACAAATTGGACGATATTCGCAGTAAAATATTTTCAGCAAAATATAATATTTTAGAATTCAGATGGGATGCTAAAGATCTTGTTAGAACTGCTCCTACAAGTTTGAAAAAAGGTGCGAAAATAAAAGAATATCTCATTGATGACCCAGTAAAGGACTTTGAAAGGTATGTAAGAGATTTGGACATGGATAACCAAAAATTAGCGAAAGTTTTCATTGAAAAGGGGGCTAAAATTATAGAAGAGGTTTTCTCTGTGCCAGAACATAGCACAGAAAGTGAGGATTGATAGGTGATAATATGCGAATATTGTGGATTAATTTAAGAAATTTCAAATGCTTCAAAGCGTTACAGCTTCCAGAAGAGGGTATTTTTCCCGAAGGATTGATTTTTGTTGAAGGTAATAATTCTACTGGTAAATCCAGTTTGTTTGATGCAATATTCTATGCGTTTTTTTATGATGCTGCTAAATCAAAAGAAATAGGTATAAAAGATGATTTAATACATTATGGCAGGTCTGAAACAGACGTAGAAGTCGCTTTTGAGATAAATAATCGCTATTATCTTATCCAGAGAGAGCATGGTAAAAAGAAGTCTGTGAATGCAAAATTATCGGAACTTGATGAAAAGGAAGCTTTACAGGGAATATCTGAAAATCCAATAAGACTAGTAGCGGAAGGTGTTGTTGATGTTGAAGCTAAAATCAATTCTTTGTTTAATATAAATCGAACCAGTGCTCTAAACACTCTTATAGTTAGACAAGGTCAGATTCAGCAACTTGCAGAAGCAAAAGGGGCAGAGCTCAGGGATATAATTTATGAGCTTTTTAGCTTAGATTATTATAAGGATCGAGTGAATATAGTAGTAAAAAAACATGTTAATACATTAGAAGATGATTTAGAGGATTATAGCGTCAAACGAACAACTGAAGATATTGCGGAAGAAATTCAAGATTCAAATGCTAAAATAGCTGATATTAAAGAAAATACAAAGATACTAGAGGGACGAATCGTAGAATTGGATGAAGAAATCAAACAATATCCTGATTTAAAAGAAATTCAAGATATACAAAAATTAGTAGACAATATAGATACACAAAATGTGAGAACATCTTCTAAATTAGGGATTGTTGAAACAATTGCGGGGAAATATGGTATTGAGCTACCAATATCTGAAAAGAAAGTTAATCAAAAATTAGTAAAAATCAATACTGAATCTGAAAAATTAGAAGAAGAAACAACCAATTTCCGAAAAAAACAGAAGAAATTACTAGAAGAAGTTGCAGAGAGAAAGAAAGAACTCGATATTCTAGAAAAACGAAAAGAGAGTCTTGAAAGCTTTTCAAGTACTGAAGAAATGGCAAAATGTGATGTATGCGAACAAGAAATCAATAATGAACGTAGGGATGATTTGATTAGTAGAGCTAGTAGAGACATTCCTACAGTGATAGAAAGTATCCAACAAAGAGAAAAGAAAAATGAAGATTTGGATAGCGATATAGATTCTATAAAACAGAAAACCAGAACTCTAATTTCAATAAAAGTTGAAATAGCACGTTTGGAAACTATTTATCAAGATTATGAGAAATCACTTGAAGATATAAACACACTTTCTACTGAATTAACTACTAAAGTAAAGAAATTTGGTGTTTCTGAAGTTAAAGATATTGCAAAGAAGTACAATCTAGAAAAGTTTGACGATTTATATAGCAAAATTGTTAAACTTGATAAAAACAAAATCGAAGTAGAAACCAATAAAGAAAGAAACATTAGAGAAATTAAGGAAAAGAATCAACAAATACTGAAATTAAATAATCAAATAGAATCTAACAAGGAAAAAGAGAAAGAAAGTGAAAGGATTAGAAATGAAATAAGTCTATTGAAATCAGTAGAAAAGCATGTAGAAGGTTTCATTGTTGAAGATATAATATCTAACAGATTGCTAGCTGGAATTCAAGATTCAACAAGTGACTACATATATAATTTTACTAGAGGGCAATATTCACAACTTTATCTAGAAGCAACAAAAGTAAAAACTTTGAATATGAGTATAAAAGATGAAACAGATGGTTTTATTAAAAGTCAGAATCTGCTTTCAGGGGGAGATAGAGCTGCAATAGGTCTAGGTATGAGAATAGGACTCTGTGATCTTTTAAAACGAATCAAACCTCTAAAAAGCTCCCCCTACAACCCTCCACAAATGGACATTTTAATTCTAGACGAGCCATTAGGGTCTTTAGATGAACACCGTCGTTCAAAAGTTGTTGAAGGTTTAGTTGCAGAAAAGAAATTCACTCAGATTTTCCTAATAACTCATACAAACATCCGCAGAGATTTAAGAACACCAACGATAACTATAGAAAAAACATCAGCTGGAAGTAAAATAAACTTCTATGAATCACCAACAGAAATAGAGGTAGAAGCCGAAGAATAGATTAACGCTAAAATCAGTTTTTATTTCTCTTAATAAATTGTTATGCTTTAGTAAAACTAGAAGAATTATGAAGATGCTATTCGAAAAAATAATGTCTTAATTTGCGATTGGTTGGGAAATATTTATTATAGTTCTAATTATATAATTTTTTTAGTGAAAAAGTTTGATACCTGGCACACTTAGACCCTTACCAAAAAAGTTGAAGGAAGTAAAACAAGATTCAGAAACACTCATGAGAGCAATTGAGTATGATTTCGAAACAACTCAAGAAGTTTACAATAACAGCAGGAAATTTAGCTATGAAGAAGTAAAGTCTCATTACCTTAAGAATCTTGAATACACAGCGAATATTCAACCTTTAGTTAAGGAATTAGAGAAGTTAACGAACAAATACATTAATGATGCTCTATTGAATGAACTTGTTTACAAATTGTACCAAAGAGTTTTTCTAACATCTGATAAACTAGGAAAAGATTCTCATCGTCTAGATACTGTACTAATGGCTAAAAGGAAACAACACATCGAAAGTATGATTCCTAGAATTAAGGATGATATTCAAGCAAAATTAGCATTTCTTAAAGATTTAACCTTCAAAGATATATTAGAAAAAAGTCAAATTTACAGCGATTCAATATCAGAAATAAGTGGAAGAATAAATGAGTTGAGAGATGATTATGAAAAACTAATCAGCGGATCATTTGATGTTACAGATTTATATTCATATCTGGAAGAGAGAATTATAGATATAGAAATTGAAGTAGGAGAGTACAGTTTAATTCTTCGAACCTGTAAAATGGAATTGTTGAAAGTAGAATCAGCTAAATTGATAGAGATTGGTGAAGTTATCAATAAAGCTTTAGATGTTAAGCAAACAAGTAAAATAGTTATTAAGGGAAATGATTTCGTAGAAAAATCTACTTCCAGATTGGAAGAAATGCATACCTTAAAGATTACAGTACCAAGAAAAGGGTATTCTAAAGACTTCTTAAAGAATGTAAAAGATTTGGATAAACTGTTTAGGGATAACAAAGACAAATTATCAGAAATAGTTCAAACTATTAAAGTAAAAACCACTTCGTTAGCTAAAAAACTTGATCGAATAAACGCAATAAAAGAATTATCATCAAGTGATGCTATTAAGGTTAAGAACGTTGCTAAAATGCTCAAAATCAAGAAAAGAGGGACATTTAAACTCGCGATGTCTTTAAGTAATTTTCCGCAACTCAAACTAAATAAAGAAAAATTAGTAATAGCTCCTTCAAAAAATGCTCTAACATCAGAGTTATTTGATGAAATTATAAACGCAATAGAATTAAATGATAAAGTCAGTTTTATCAATGATTTCTTTAATCATTTTAAAGCGTTCAGTTTCGCTGATTTTTGGGAAAGTGTGAAAGAGTTTTCAAAGAAAAATTATCAAAGCTTTAAGGAGTATTCAATAAAAGCTTATCAAGGCTTTAAGGAGTATTCAATAAAAGCTTATCAAGGCCTGAAAAAAGGTACAAATTCTTTTATTTCCTTTGTGAAGAAACACTCGAAAAATATCTATGGTAAAACTGTTACTATGTTTAATAATGTAAAAAGTAAAATTTTAAAAGAGAAAGAAAAGAAAGAAACGTACTTACCTGAGGAAATAGATCAAATACCTGATGAAGAAGAGGACTAAGTGGATAACCCTACACTTTTTTTCTTATTTCTTTTATGAAATCCCATTGATCTTCGGAGTATATCCACCCTAAAACTAAACCTTCTATATTGTAATCACTTTTATTCAATACTAGAGAATCTATTTTTTCTAATATTTGTTCTTCTTCACCAACAATAGCAAAATCATATACTATTTCTTTTAGTTCTCCTTTAGGGATATTGTTCATTCTCTCCCAAGGCAAGTCACGGATTTTTGAGATTAGTGGACTACTATATCCATGAGATTTGAGAATAAAATTTGAGCACCCTTTGGCAATATCCTTTGTGATATTCCATGTTGTTAAAGAGATTTCTGTATTTTCATTTAATACTTGAAACATACCATAAGTATAAGTCTTACATTCTTCTTTTTGAACACCTTCAAGTTCTGTAAAAATTTTGCTTATTCTATCTAAATCATATTCAGAGGTACTATTTAATAGTAGTACATCTGAAGAATTTAGAGCAAATTTACACATTTTATTTCCTAACCCTCCAATACCTAATGGAAAATTAATCTCATGTTTGATGTTGCGCTCTTCTCTCAATTTATTAAGGATTCCAATTTTATTGACAAAAGATTGGAATAAACCATTTTGAGAGCTAAAAAGCTGACTATTACCAATTCCCAGAGCTAGACCGAATCTATTCTGGTAATTAGAAGATAAATCTCTACTTAGTGCAATTAGTACTTCAAGGATATAATAGAAAGGTGAAGTGATTCCAGTCCAGAACTCAATTTCTTTAACCTTACATGCAAGATGGGCAATTGTGAGGAAGGCATTGTTGATTGGAGGGTTGTCTCCAACCCAAATATGGTTAATACCAATTTCTTGGGCTCTAATAGTGTAATCTAATTGTTGTGCAAGTTTCATCTGGATGGGAATAGAAAGTCCTAATTCCATAAAATAAGATAAATAATAGAGTTATTGAAACTTTTGCTTTGGATTAGTCCAGCAAAATTTAAAACTGACATAGATAATATTTGATTGGTGATAAAATGGAATTTATTAAAGGAAGGAGAAGTATAAGGAAATTTACCAATGAAAAGATTGAGAAACAAGATATAATAGAAATTCTTGAAGCTGCTATGAGTGCTCCATCAGCAGCAAATAGACAAACTTGGGCATTTGTTGTAATAACTAAGAGAAAAATACTAGATAAATTTCCTCAATTCCATAAATATACTCAAATGATTTTGCAAGCTCCTGTTGCAATAGTTGTTTGCGGAGATATGGAAAAAGATATACAAAGTGGAGATATACCAAGAGGTTACTGGGTTCAAGATTGTTCAGCAGCTACACAAAACATACTATTAGCTGTTCATGCAAAAGGAATAGGAGCTGTGTGGTGTGGAATTTATCCTAATGAAGAAATGGTTAGAAATGTTCGAGAGCTGTTAAATTTACCAGACCATATTGTTCCTTTGAATGTTATACCTATAGGTCATCCAGCTGAAGAAAAGCCACGTGCAGATAGATTCGAAGAAGAAAGGATACATTACAATAAATGGTAGAAAAAGGAGCTAAACTAGTTTCACTATTGCTCTTTCTCTGTCAAATATATTTGTAGCTATTTTGAAAAATATTGCACATAATAAAAGCAATATTATTACAGCAGCAATCAATGCATATACTGAGATGAAAAGGTAAGCAATAACTACTCCGACTATTAGCATGACTAAAGGTAAAACAACTAAAGAACCTAGTTGATAAGCGTCTCTTACACTTGTTACTCTTGTTGAAATCAATATCATCAGTTCTACTGACAAGATTGATAGCAGAGGTGCAATTATAAGAAGAAAAACTATTGGTAATGTATCAAGAAATAGAATTGTACCAATAT
>BPTO01000081.1 GCA_023705985.1 Candidatus Heimdallarchaeota archaeon
AAAGCTATAGAAGATGGTTACAAGCTAATAATCGCAGTTGGAGGAGATGGAACAGCTACCAATATAGGAGATGTAATTGTTAACAATCCAGATGTAAAATTAGGTTTAATTTCTTCTGGTACAGCATGTGATTGGCATAAAACACATTCTTTACCTAGAGATTTGGAAAAAGGGTTAGTGATAATTAAGGAAGGATATTCTGAAAAATTTGCAGCAATCAAATGCACTGGCGATAAGGAGAATTACGCATTTGATATGACTGATGGTGGGTTTACTGGACAAGCTGCAGCTGCTGCTCATAAAGAATTTTTATGGATTAAAAGTCCAAATATACAAATGAATTTATTGGCTGTCAAATACTTGCTTAAGTTTAGAAATACGCCTTGCACGGTAACAATTGATAACAATGAACCTCTAAGAGTCGAACAATTTACAAATATTTTTGTTGCTTTAAGTGATGAAATAATAGGTTACAAAGTAATGCCTGGTAACTCCTATTTTTCTCAAAAGAATAACGATTTGGGGATTGTTCTTATTCATGGTGTTAAAAGACTCAAAAGAATGGTTCTTCTCACGAGATCAATAAATGGTAAACATATCGGAATGAAAGGATGTTGGTTGACTAGAGGAAGAAAAGTAGTTATAGAATCTGAGCTAAACCCGTTATGTTGGGAAACAGAGGGAGAAATATTCAATGAAAACGGAATGAAAGTAACCCTAGAATATATTGAAAATGCTATTAACTTAATAGTGCCTAAAGATAGAGATTACCCCAAACACTTCAACGAATCAATGTATAGTTATTCATATTTTGATTCGTTCAAAAAGCGTAACATCGAGTTATCCAGCTAAAATTTATGTCACTTTATATTAAAAATATTCAGCTTAGAAAGAAGTAAGTTGCTTTTTCTATTTTTTCTTAAGCGTGATATCGATAGTTGATACACTCTTTTTTATACCATCGTTTTCTACTTCTTCTGAACCAATTTTAACTTCTGCGATTTCTAACATTTCTGGTAAGAATTTTCGTGTTGTAATTTCTGCTACATCTACTGCTTTACTAATCAATCTTCCTCTAGCTCTAATCTGGCATGTTTCAGCTCCTTTGTTGAAAATAGTTACAGCTACTAGGCAGTAATTCATCGTTCCTTTTTTACTTATGAATATAGTTGATCTATCGTTCTGAGCCCTATCGTTCTGAGCTTTTTTTTCGTCTGACATTGTGTATCCTCGTTGCATTTGTAGTGATTATAGATACAATACAATATTTTTCTTATAAACTTTCTTCGAGATTCGTAGTAAGAAAATAAACAACAAGCGCAAAATTGTATCTATTTACTTAAAAAACCATTATTCTGAAACTAAACTTTAGAAGCACTTTTTTAGAACATATTAAGCAATACAACGAAGGTTCTATGTTATCAGTAAAAGATTTTGTTAATAACATCATCTAAATTAGGATCAGAAGTTGGACCATCATAAGAAATCATTTTGTTCAAACAAATTATCCTTTTTGTAAAAGCCCTTAGTAGTTTAATATTGTGATTTATTGTTACTATTGTAATTTTGTGTGTATGATTCAAGAAATCTAAAAGCTCCATTACATCTTCTGTCATTCTGAAATCGAGAGCACTTGTTGGTTCATCTAGAAGTAAAACTTCAGCTTCGGCAGCTAAAGCTTGAGCAATCATTATCTTCTGTTGCTGTCCACCACTTAAGTGCCCTATCGGTCGTTCTACAAAATGTTCCATATCAACCAATTTCAAAATCTCAAAGGCCTTGTTTCTGTCCTTATCAGTAATTCGCTTAAAAAGCCCTGCTTTAGCATATGTACCCATCTCTACTACATCCTTTACAGTTGCTGGAAAATTTTTATCATAGGGAGCAAATTGAGGTACGTATCCAAATTTGAATCGGACTTCTTTCGGAATTTTTTCAGAAATATTATCACCATATAATTTAATTTCTCCTGTTAAGGGTTTCACTAATCCTATTATAGTTTTAAGTAAAGTTGTTTTTCCAGACCCATTAGGACCACAAATTCCAATAAACTCTCCTTTATAGATGTCAAGGTTAATATTGTAAAGTGCAACGTAGTTTCCATAAACTACATTGATATCAGTTAAGCATACAACAGTATCATCACAAGAGGATTGTTGATTATCTAATTTAGAAACGTTCATCAGCTATCCTCCCCTTTTAAAGTATGCTTATGAATAGTTTTTTCTTTTTTAGGTTTGAGATCTGTCTTATAAATAATTAAACCTTCATCATCGTGCTTATGTGGAATATCGAGATGGGTGCAGTTTTCATCTAAACAGTATGTTTTACCTGCAATAGTTTGTGAACAAAAACCACACTCTTCAGGTATTATACCAGTTTTTCTCCTCTTTGGTGATAGTATGAATGAAACCGCAAATATTAGAGTTGTGAGAGATACAATTGTAGAACCGGAGGGTAAATCCCATAAGAATGAGAATAGTAATCCAAACAAAGCAGAAAAAACACCGAAAATTATAGAAAGAAGAAACATTTTGTTAATTTTAAAAGTCCATTGATATGCAGCTGCTGCAGGTGTTACTATCATCGCAAAAACAAGGATAGCTCCAATCGCTTTTAGCGATATATCAATTGTAACTGCTATAAGAATTAAAAAAAGATAATTGAGGAATTTAACTGGAATACCAGCGATTTTAGCCATTTCGCTATTAAAAGTTATTAAGTAAAATTCCTTTTTTAAGCCAAAAACAATCACTAATATTACTACTGACAAACAGATTAAAATGATAAAATTTTCGATGGAGATGAAAAGGATATTCCCGAATAATATTGAAAATATATCAGTGCTATAAGAAGGCATTAATCCAATAAAGAGAATCGCTAATGCCATAAAGAATGTAAAAACAACTCCGATAATAACATCGTCTTTCATTACTTTCTTTTCGTTAACATAGCCTATTCCAACCGCTGAAGTTACACCGAAAATAAGTATTGTAATCAAGGGATCTATTCCCAAGAGAATGCCTAAAGCTGCTCCGGCAAAAGCTGAATGTGCAATAGCTTCACCTAGAAATATCATACCTTTTAATAAGACAAAAACACCTATAACAGAACCAATAATACCAATAATAACGGCAGTGATTAATGCTCTTTGCATTAAAGGATTACCGAGAGCTACGAAAAAATCTGCTAATGAAGCCATTTTTAATCTCTTTCTAGAATTATTTCTGTTCTAAATAAATAAGAAAGTTTATAAAAATTTAGTTTCAAAATATTATGTTCCTTGCAAAGGTTGCATATTCCAATGAAAACTAATAAAATGGCATTAACTACGTTATTAGTCTTTTTTTTGCTAATATCAAATTTAAGCCAATCTTCAATAGACCAAAGTGACAGCCAATATTTTTCTGATGAACCTAGTGGTACAATTAAAGTAGTCACCTCTTTATCGATTATTAGTGACTGGACTTCTCAAATAGGCAAAGGACTCTATGTACCCTTCTCAGTTGTAAGCGGATTAGAAGATCCCCATACTTACGAACCAAAGCCTAGTGAAACAGAAATATTAAGAAATGCTGATATTTTTATAAGATTCGGTCTTCCTGGCCTTGAACCATGGGTTCAATCAATCATAGATGCTTATCCTTCTCTTAATGTGTTAACTTTAGCAAATATAAGTATGATGCAAATCGATCCTATTACAGGTACTACAAATCCTCATATCTGGATGAGTCCTGTAATTGCTAAGATTTTTGTAGAGGAAATAACCGATGCTATAGTATCTCTTGATAAGGTTAATGAAATTACTTATTATGAAAATAGTGGATCATATCTTGCAGAGCTTGATACCATAATTTCAAAGATACAAGGAGAATATCTAGATCAATTAGATGGATTAAAAGTAGTGATACACCATCCTTCTTTCATGTATTTATTCGATTTGCTGGGAGTACAGAGAATGGGTGTTATAGAAGAACAAGAAGGATCAGAACCTTCAGCACAACATATTATAGAAATTTACAATATTATGAAAGAAGAAAATGTTTCAGTAATAGTGACTCAACCACAAATTGAAGAGGACTTAATAATACAAATTGCTAGAGATACTGGTGCAAAATTAGCTAAACTTACCCCACTACTTGGTATTGAAGGTGTCGACTCTTATATTGACATGATAGAATATAATGTTCATGCGCTTCAAAATCCCGAAACAGTTACCAATACAGGTTGGATTATAACTGCTGCAATAATTGGAGGAGTTGCTGTAGCGGTGGTTGTAGCTATACCTATTTATTTCAGGTTTAAGAAGTAAAATTCTCTCTTTTTTATAAAAAAAATTACTTTGAGAATAAAAATGCTTATCCAAAGGAAAAAAGAGCATTTTAGTTGGTTAGTTTACTTGAACCCAACGAGGTTCATATTTGCTTTTAGCAAATTTTATTCTTACTAGCTGATTAACTTCCTTCTGTTCATCAGATCTTTTTGTTTCAGCAACTATATCAACTATCGTGTGAAGTGTTCTCTCTACTTGATTATCAATAACACCTAAATCAAGTACAATCATAGCTACTTGGTTTCTTTGTCTAATTCTTGCAGCTAAAGTTTGAATGAAATTGAGCACTTGAATTGGAGAGTTATATAACATCAGAAGTGAGAACTGGTCAAAAACTACTCGAAGTTTTTCATGTTTCAGTGAAAAATCATTGATATTTACTGACAACGCTAAGAGGTCATTTGCATTATCTAGAAGAACCGTATTTGGAGGTTTTTCTTTTGGTAAAGAGCGAAATGAATGAACATCTATGAAATTTATTTTTTCTTTTTTTAGATACTCTTCAGTTTTTGGATTTTTTTCTTGTAGTACTTTTATGTAATCTGTGGAAGATTGAGAAAAAACAATTATAAGAATTGTTTCATCTTTTTTAAAACCATCGTCTATGAATCTGTGCGTAAGTTCTTCTTTTGCTGTACCTGATTCACCAATCAATAGTATAAGAGAACCTTCAACTTTTTCAACGAGAATATCAATCCCTGTTTTAACAGACATGATTTAACCTCAGTTATTAATCAGTTCAGTTATTACATTTCTGCAAAATTCTAGAGATTTAGGGATGAAGTTTTTTGTATCAACAGTTTTTGCAGCTAATCTTAATCTTTGACTGATTTGGAGTGGCTCAAAATTCAACTTGTCTTTGTATTTCTCTTCAAAAATCATTACAGCATTGCTTCTATAAAAGTTGGTTTCACCGTTGGAATAAAGATAAGCACACGCACACCCAAGAACTGCATCTACCACCATATAAAGTCCTCTGTACTCATCAGTTGGAGGATAGAGAACTAAATCCTTCATTTGCTCATAAAATTCCCTTGCCATGCAAAGAGCGTCAGCTTTCAGCTTATCATTATTAATCTTCAATCTCTCAAAGGGATTATCACCAATGAGTGCTTTACCATTTTTCGCCATTGAAGCTCTTGTCCACGAATAAAGAGATTTCTTATTATCTGATGGGAGATCATCTTCACCTATAATTTCTATGTCAATTAATGAGGAGTATAGAGGGTCTTCTAAGTATTTTGCTGCAATCTCACCAATTTTTGTAAGTGTTTTCAAGAACTTTTGCCCTTTTATCACTTTTTTATCTAAAATGAATAAGAAATCACAATCCGATTCTCCACTGATATGTTCATTTGCTGCCACACTACCTACAAGTAGTAAACTCTTTACTTCTGCGCTTAATTGGGATTTGACATCCTTTGTCAGAGCTTCTGCTAAATCTTTGTATTCATCTCTTGTGAACATTTTTTTCACTCGTCTATCTGTATTCCTATTGATAAATTCTTCTTACGAATTTTAAACCTTCCTTCTTTTTTGAATATTACTATATGTCTTCTTTTACTATTTGATTCTGAAAAAAAATATAAATTACATTAAGAGCGCTTTTTAAACAGATAGATTTAATATAAGTTCGTACTTATTTGTTATTGTTCTTATTGAGGTTGAGCGCTATGGGAAGAAAGGAAGCAAAAGTTCGGAAACAACAGAAAATCTTTCCAGCACATAACAAGACGCTTGATGAAGTATGTGATGTACTTGCAACTGATTTGAAATTGGGTTTGTCAAGATTTGAGGTTGAGCGAAGATTGAACCTTTATGGTGAAAATAATATCCCACCCTTTAAAGGAAACATCTGGGAAATTTATTTTTCTCCACTTTTCAATTGGTTAATAAATATCTATCTTATAGTTTCGATAATATTATTCATACTAGCTTTCTGGGTGCCATCTACTTGGTCTCAGCTAGCGCTGTGGATTGGTATTATTGTTTTCAATATTGCCTTTGCAGTTGTTCAACAAGTAAGAGCAACGTTTAAACTTGATGCTCTACACAAATTATCAGCTCCAACATCTACTCTTATACGCGAGGGTATGGTAGAAACAATAAAAGCTGATTATCTAGTCCCTGGAGATTTAATTCAATTAGACGCTGGAGACAGAGTTCCAGCTGATTCTAGAATAGTAGAAGCTTACAATTGCTTAGTCAATGAATCATCATTAACGGGAGAAAGTCTAGCTGTAGAAAAAACATCGAAACCAGGAGTTGTTTTGGAAGAAGACACTTTAATTCCAGATCGAGTCAACATGTTATATCTCGGTACTTTTCTTGAATCAGGAAAAGCTCTAGCTATCGTAGTAAATACGGGTCTATCAACAGAATTAGGTAAATTATCTTCTGAATTAGAAGTTATAGGATCTAGTGATATTCCTATCAGAAACAAAGTCAATAAGTTAGCAAAATGGTTGGGTATAACAGTAATAATCTATTTAGTAATCTCAGTAACTTATAAAATAATTATACATGCAACACAGGGGACGATTACTAATACAGATTTAGTTCTAAATGATGTAGTAATAAGCATAACTACTAGTATGGCAATAATGCCAATAACTATACCTCTACTTACTACAATAATTCTGCTGACTGGAGTACTATCAATGGCAAAAGAGAGGATAATCATACGCAATTTATCAGCGATTGAAACTCTAGGACGCTGCTCAATACTTTGTACAGATAAAACTGGAACTATTACTTCTAATCAACAGACCATTCAGCGCGTATGGGATACTGAAGAATTATTTGGTGTCAGTGGTTTAGGATATAGCAACAAAGGATCAATCTTTCCTATTGACCCAGAACCTTCTCTAACTGTTGATACTGATTATATTCCTGATTCTATCACCCCTTATTATGCTGATTCGAATCTAGAAAATATCTTGATAGGAGGATTGCTAAATAATGATGCTCATCTAATTGTGGAAGAAGTCTTTGAACCTTTCCACCAAGTTTCTTGGAGAACTACTGGTGATCCTACTGATGGTGCTTTTTTGGCATTATTTAATAAATCCGGTTTGAATGAGAATGAGAAAAAAGAAATATACAAACCATTAGTAGAATATCCTTTTGACTCAACAATAAAAAGAATGAGCCGTCTTTTTAAAAAGAGTGGAAATCAAAACATTTTATTCTGTAAAGGGGCTTCTGAAACAGTCCTACCACTATGTACTCATATAGGTGTGTCTAATCGGGAGTTTTCAGAGAATGAGAAGAAAAAAGTTCTAGATTACATAAATGCTTTTGCAGGAATGGGCTATCGTGTGATTTCGTTAGCGTATAAGAATATTGATGATTCTTCAGCGAAAGAGATGAAGAGAAACGAAATTGAAAAAGAGCTTGTCTATAATGGTTTTGTTTGCATGCTTGATCCTCCACGTTACGGAACAAAAGAATCAGTAGAAGAATGCTATAAAGCTGGTGTAACACCAATAATGATTACGGGAGATTCTGTACTAACAGCAAAGGCAATTGCTACAAACATAAATATAATCAAAGGAAAAGAAGGTGCTGTAGAAGGAAGCAAAATAGAAAGAATAGAAGATGAAGATTTCTATAATACAAGAGTTTTTGCAAGAGTATCTCCTCAACATAAACAAGTAATTATTGAAAAATATCAAGCTCAGGATAAGATTATTGCTATGACCGGTGATGGAGTCAATGATGCCCTTGCCCTTGCTATTTCTGATGTAGGTATCGCAATGGGAATAACTGGTACTGATGTAGCTAAGCAAGCTAGTGACGTAGTTATTTCCGACGATAGTTTTGGTAGCACAATTAGAGGGATTAGGGAAGGACGAGGACTCTTTGAAAAAATTAGGTTAATGATATTTTTCTTTATCACTCTAAATATCGCAGAAGCTATAATCTACTTTACAGGCTCATTTATACTCAATTTCGCATTATTGAATAATTTCCAGAGAGTTATAATCTTTACAACAGCTCATGCATTACCTCCGATGGCAATAGTGTTTGATAAGATAGCTGATGAAATAATGGATAGTCCTCCTAGGGATAACGAAGAGATATTCAATAAACGCTATCTTGGTGCTCTTATTGTTGTCGCTCTTTCTTTAGCTTTTAGTGCTGGTTTGATCTACTTATTAGCTGTTAATGGTGTTATCAAAGTATCAGATTACAATTTGAGTGGCATTACACCTATCCTTCAAAGTGATAGTGGGAATATTCTTGATTCTAAGACTTTGAATCATGCTAAAGCACGCACGATGTTTCTTACTATTTTGATTTTCACAGAGAGCTTTATGGTCTTAAGTTTTCGTAGATTTAACAAATCACTCTTTAAATCCTTAAAAGAGGATTTCAATTGGTTGGTGATTATCTTTGTTATTGTTGTTCCAATAGTTTTTCTAATTGTAATGTATATCACTCCTCTCCAACTCTTCCTTACTAATACTTTGAGCGTAAATTTGGAACTTCTACCTCTGGGTATTATTGATTGGTTGATTCTTCTTATCGTTATAATTTTCCCAATAATTGCTTTAGAAACATTCAAGTGGACTGTACGTAAGAAACAAGAATACTTTTAAAACCCTCTTCTTTCAAAAAAGTGAAAGTAAAATTTTAATAATGACACATTTACACAAGAGATGTTGATCATCTTCTAAAATCTCGGTGAGAGATATGAATTTTAACGAACAGAAAAGAATAACAAAACATCCAGTCTTAGAAATACCATCATCAGAAATAGTTTATTTGTATTTTGATGGAAAGAAACTTGCTGCTAAGAAGGGTGAGATGCTTTCATCAGCACTAATTGCAAACAACATAGATATTTTCTCTTATCATCAAAGAGATAACAGCCCTCAAGGAATTTCTTGCGCTAACGGACAATGCGCTCAGTGTACAGTTCTAGTAAATGGTATTGCAGTTAAATCTTGTATGACTCCTGTTGAAACAGGTATGGAAGTTGAAACCTTGATAGGAGCTCCAAGTTTATCAGAAGAAGATAAGAGAGTCGTAGAGTCAAAAACTTTAGTAGTTGAAGTGGATGTTTTAATTATAGGAGCTGGACCTTCAGGATTGCAAGCAGCATTGACTCTAGCTGAATATGGAGCTAAAGTACTTCTAATCGATGATAAAGATCAATTGGGTGGTAAACTCCTCTTACAAACACACAAATTTTTTGGTTCTGTCGAAGATTCATATGCAGGAACTAGAGGAATAGATATAGCTGTTTTGTTGGGAGAGAAAGTAAGATCAAGCCCAAATATAGAAGTATGGCTTTCTAGTCCTGCTATTGCTGTATTCTCAGATAAACATGTTGGCGTCTTGATGAAAGAGATGTATGTTTTGGTAAAACCCAGAAAACTACTTATTGCTACTGGAGCAAGAGAAAAAATGTTAGCTTTTCCAGGAAACACTCTACCTGGAGTTTACGGGGCTGGAGCTTTTCAAACCCTTGTTAATAGAGATCTAGTTAAATCTAGTAACAAGGTATTCATAGTTGGAGGAGGAAATGTAGGTATTATTGCTGCTTATCATGCTATACAAGCTGGAATTGATGTTGTGGGAGTGGTCGAAGCATTACCAGAATGTGGGGCTTATAAGGTACATGAGGATAAAATAAGACGCTTAGGTGTTCCAATATTTACAAGTCACACAATTATTGCTGCTCATGGTAAAGATAAAGTTGATTCTGTTACAATAAGTAAGATAGATGAAAATTTCAAACTTATTAAAGGAACAGAAGTCACTTTTAATGTTGATACTATTTTAATAGCTATTGGATTAGATCCTGTAAATGAGTTCCATATTAAGGCTGAAGAAGCTGAAATGGATGTATGGTCAGCTGGAGATGCACACGAAATAGCAGAAGCTTCGTCTGCAATGTTTAGCGGAAAAATAAGAGGATGGGAAATAGCATTATCCTTAGGATTAACGAAAGAATCAGTACCAATTGAGTTGAAGGAAAAAGCAGCTATTCTCAAAAGTAAGCCTGGTCCTGTAGTTGAAAACGACATATCTTATGAAAATAAAGGAGTTTATCCAATTATTCGGTGTAATCAAGAAATTCCTTGTAATCCTTGTGCAGCAATTTGCCCATACAATCTCATAAGGATTCTTGATGGGGGATTGTTAGGTAGACCAGAATATCAAAAACGGGGTGATGAAGAGTGTATAGGTTGTGCTCAGTGTGTAGCAATATGTCCTGGATTAGCAATAACCTTAGTTGATTATAATGAAGATATTAACTACCCTAAAGTTACTATACCAACTGAACTCTTTGAACAGAAATTAGAAGAAGGAGAGACATTACTTGTAGTAGATGAGCATGGGCAAGAATTGGGGAAATATAGAGTCTTAAGGGTTCGAATACTCAAAAAATTTCCAAAAACTCAACTAGTGACCATTCAACTACCAAAAGAAATAGCACCAAAAGCAATATCTTTCAAAACGGTACAAACAGAGCAATTTGATCCTATTGAATTCAATGAGGAGATTATTCCAGATAGTGCGATAATCTGTCGATGCGATAGAGTAACAGCTGGAGAAATTAGAGCTCTTATTAAAGAGGGAGTGAGAGATGCTAATGAAATTAAAGCCATAACTAGAGCTGGAATGGGTGCTTGTGGTGCAAAAGTTTGCACTTCATTAATTGATAGAATATTTAGAGAAGAAGGTGTTTCTAGAGAAGAGTATACTCCATTTACACAACGGCCATTATTTGTGGAAGTGCCACTAAAGCATTTCCTTGGATATGAGGAGGAAGATTAAAGTGGTAAAAACATATGATGTAATTATTATTGGTGCTGGTAGTATTGGTGTTCCAACAGCTTTAGCTTTAGCTCAAAAAAGCGTAAAAGTAGGAATTATTGAAGAGAATTCTTCTGTGGGTCAAGGACAAAACAAAAGAGCAATAGGAGGTGTTAGAGCAACTCATACAGCTCCAGCTAAAATACGCTTATGTAATAAGTCAATTGAAATCTTCTCGACATGGGAAGAGAAATATGGTGATGATATTGAGTGGTTCTCAGGAGGATATGTTTTTGTTGCATACACAGAAGACCATGAAAAGATGATGAAAAGTAACCTAAAAATTCAGAAGGAAGCTGGTTTGAATATTGACTGGGTAAGCAAGGAAAGAATTGTAGAACTTATTCCTGGTATTGACGAAGAAGGATTAAGGGGCGGAACTTTTTCACCAGAAGATGGTAATTCATCTCCTCTTCTGTCAATAAACGCATTCTATCGTAAATCGAAAGAGTTTGGTGCAGAATACTTCTTCAATGAGAGTGTTACAAATATAATATCGAACAATAACAAAGTAAAAGGAGTAATTACAACAAAGGACAGGTATGAAGCTGACTATGTAATCAATGCAGCTGGAGCTGAAGCAAAAGAGATTGGAGCGATGGTTGGAATTGACTTACCTGTTACACCAGATTCACATGAATCTGGCATAAGTGAACCAGTCAAGAAATTTATTGAACCACTAGTTGTTGACCTGCGACCAGGAAGAGGAACTCTTAACTTCTATTTTTATCAAAATTGCGAAGGTAAATTTATATTTTGTTTAACACCTGACCCCCTTATTCTTTGTAAAGATACAAGAGAAACTTCTGCTTTTTTGCCACAATTAGCTGAAAGATTAGTAAATCTAATTCCTAGAACCAAACATCTTAAGATACGAAGAACTTGGAGAGGACTGTATCCCATGACTCCAGATGGTTCACCAATAGTTGGTAAAGTAAATAATATTGAAGGTTATATAAATGTAGTAGGTTTATGTGGTCAAGGATATATGTTGGGACCTGGCCTAGGAGAACTGATTGCAAGAATAGTAACAAAAGATTTATCTGAAAATGATAATAAGATACTCGAAGAATTTTCACTGTACAGAGATTTTGGAAGAGTTGAAAAACTAAAATAGTTTTCTATATTTTTATTAATATTTTATTTTTGGAAATAACATCCCAATTTTTTTCTTATATTTCGTAAACTTCTCACCAAAAGCTTCTTTGAGATCTTTTTCTTCATGGATTGTTGTCAGTATGTAACCTGGTATACCGATTAGTAAAATAAGAAGATATGGAGATAAACTAGCCAAAAGTAATCCAATGAAGCCTGTTATATACATAAAATAAGAAGGATGTCTAACTATTGCATGACCCCAATTTGTTGCTAGTTTAGATTCGTTTCTTGCTAAATATGCTCCCCTTCCTATACGCCCTAAACATCCAATTAATAGTCCTACAGATAATAGTACCAAACCAATCACTCGAATAATCCACTCCCATGTTGAAAAGCCTATTTCTAATGATGCATAGTCTTTTCCAGAATTGAAGAAAACTATAGGGTTTATGAATAGAAACAACCAAAAAATTAAGGTTGGAACTATTACTGCAAACGTTTCAAAAAATGTTTCAAAACTAGGCCTAGGATAGGATGCTTTTCCACGTTTTGCTAACATTACAATATCAAAAGGAATGTGTGTAACAATGAAGACAGCTAAATATCCAAGGAAAAATGAATTAGTGATAAGTGAAAGAAGAACCATCATGACTGATTATTAATTCATTCTAAAAAACTATTCGAAAACATGTTTTAATCAAAGCTATTAAGTTTGCATTAAGGTCTTCTTGTTAGAAGATACATTACTTACTTCTGTTCTTTCGATTGACTAGAAGTCCTCTTTCAATAAGGGGCACCTTTTTGAAAGATGGTAGTCTTTACAGCAAAATGCAAGAAGAATTATAAGTGTAGAAGTTTATTCTGGATTTGAGTTATATGAATAGAAAGATATCTAAGAGCAGCTTATACTTATTCTTCCTCTTTTTTACTCTAAGCCTTGTACCCATAAATCAGGTTAATGGACAAACTAACGTAAATATTCTGTGTTTTATCGAAGATGCTTTTGGTGATAGTTATTATATCAACAAAGGAATAATGGAATCATATAATTGGACTATTACAACTGCAAGTTCAAAGAATTTTGTTACTGGCTGTAAAAATTTAGGTAAAAATGTAACTGATACTTATGCTGATATTCTTGTAGATGATATATCTGATAAGGATCTTTTTGACTATGATTGCATCTTTGTACCTAGTGGTGGGCATGTTAATAATATAATGGGTGTTGCAAGAGTAACTGAGATTATTCAAAAGTCACATGAAGAAGGGATATTGGTTGCAGGCATCTGTACAGGAATGATTATGCTTGCTTATGCTGGTATACTTGATGGTGTAGATGTTGCATATAGTAATTTTGCTACTGAATGGATAAGAGGTTCAGGTGCAAACATTACTACAGAATCTGTTGTATCAGATCAAGGGATCATAACAGGAGGATTTGGAGGAGGAGTAGGTCAAGGTCCAGAGGGAGCACCAAATGAAGATTTTTGCGAAAAGATCAAAGAAGAGATTGAATTACACGTAAACCAAAGATCGGAAGAGCGTCGTGTAGGGAAAGAGTGTAGATCTCGGTGGTC
>BPTO01000082.1 GCA_023705985.1 Candidatus Heimdallarchaeota archaeon
ATAGCTTTTAGTCCATGCGCAAGAATAGAATTATTTCGTTCTGTAAGTAGATGTGCAATTCTCTTATCTCCCATGAATCTTTCACCAAGTTCATCATTCAAATCATTTAACAACATATATGCTTTCTTTAATCCTATTTTTATTTTATCTTGAACATTGTTCTCTTTTTGGTATTTAGCAGCTATTTCTTTCCCTGCAATTTTCAGAATGATAGATAGCTGTACGTCATTTGTGTCGATATTAAACCTTTTTTCCAATCTTATATGTGCTAGAAGTTCAATAATTCTGTACATCCTTGCTATAGCATCATCGTATTTTTCTTCTTTCATTCTTCTTTCAACGTTATTAAAAAGATCGACAAGTATATACTCTTTTGAGGGATTTTTCTCATAAGTCAGTTTACCTAAGAAATCTTTTTTTTCACCTAACTCCTTGCTTATCTTGAGAAGATATTCTTTTGCTTCTTCATGATGGAACTTGTCCCATTTGTCGAAAGCGTTGATAATGTTTGTATAGAACTGCTTCTTATCTGTAGGCATCCCTGTTATCATTTCTAGCTTTTTTTTAGCTTCAACGAATCTGTAATTGTTAAAATCCTCTCTTAATCTCTCTTCTAGAACTACATCATATGCTGCAAACAAATTCTGAGTGACTATATGTTCCGTGTTCTTCTTAACAATACCCATCTCTCTTTTCCCTGAAACGAGTGTTAATTTCTTCTTGTACAACATTGCACTTAGTGCTGCACTAATTGTCATCGTTTTAGTTCCTGAAGTGTAATCTATTATGATTTCATCCTCATTATATTGATCAATCTTTTCCTTTATTCTACTAAAGCAGTCCAGAAAGTCATCGATTTGCTCAGATAGCACAACTTCATATTCGTCTAGTGCTTTTTTTCTTTCTTTTTGATACTGCTTTTTAATTTCTTCAATTGTTTCCTTACTCTCCTCTGAACCAAAAAATAAGATCTTATCAGGATTATAATGAAGAATAGATGTTAGTAAGCCATGAGCAAGGTTCTTCTTCCTGTTTTCGGATATACCTACACCTGTTCCTACTGTCATAAACAAAATTCGTTTCATATTGATCACATATTAGCAATCTAAAGAGTATTTAAATGTATATTCTCCACGCAGTCAAACTTAAATAAACAGATTCTCATCCCTTACTGATGGTTGTCAAATCTGATTTGAAAAGAGTCTCAATAAGGATTAGGTTAAAAGAGAATAATAAAGATCCTTCAAAAGCTCATAGTACTTTGAATGATAAATGGGAGGAGTTTTTAGGTCTAGAGTTAGATGATCATATTTTATCACTCTCACCTCTCTTAATGATTAACAGTTGTACGTATGATTCAAAAATTTTCAAAGAAAACAATTTAGTAGATATTGTAATAGCATTCAAGTCTTCAGAAATAAGTGAATCAATAACTCGTAAACTTTTCTTCAGTAACAACCAACTGTCTTTTGATGGTTGGAAAGCAGATCTTGAGGGATTTTTCATTGATTCTTATGAGGATAATATTAATGTTCAAATTCCTGATAATATTGTTGTTAAATGTAAACTTCAAATATTATCTCCTATACATTTTGATCAAATAGAATTGTCAAAGAAAAAAACAATATCAATTCCTTCTTTGACAGACCTAATAAATGGTGTCAAGGTTAGAGCGAGTTATTTCGATATAGATTATTCTAAGATTGGAGACGTTGAGAAAATGGATTCTCTTAAAACACATCCTTTTACATACTTCAACATTCGAAGCGTTAAAACAACTAAAGGGTTGGGAATATGTGGTAAATTGGAGTTTCTTTTACACTCTTATGATTGTAATATTATCCAATCCCTGAAACTTTCACATATTATTGGTGTAGGTGCTTATCCAAGAAAGGGTTATGGAATTGTTAACTTTTCCTACGAATTTCTAGAAAAAGAGGAGAATCCTTAGCTTTATTATACTAAGGATATTAAAGCCCATCCTAAAGGATAGTAACCACTGATTTTTTTCTGCTTATTTTCAAAAGCTGCTAACCATTTCGTTTTCGCTTCGAGTTTTGATATTTGAGATTCAATGTCTCCATACGAATCTATCATTTTCAATGATGGGAAGATTGTTGAAGACATATTACCTGAACCATAACCCACCCTAATTAAATATTCATCAGAGTTATCTCCCAAATTGATATAATTTTTAAAGCTATTATCACTCAACCATCTCTTTTCCTCGTTGAAAAGTTTTCTATAATGCTTGTCAACGATTGTTAGAATCTCTTTCAAATTTATATTCAAGAAAGGTTGCTGCTGTAGTGAGAAGTTAAGTTTCGTTTTCGGATGTATGAAACTCTCTATCAACATATCAGGTGGAGCTCCTTTCCCTCCCTTTCTTGATATTCTTCGTACAACTCCACTTTTCTCTGTAGAAACTGTATCAGTGTCAGATATTTGAAGCCAAGGTAGAAATTGTTCATCTCTCATCCCCTTCATTATTCTTTCAGGTTCAGGAACTTTGTCGACTAATTTATCCTTATGCTTCAACCAAAGGATAGCTAACTTTTTTAAGAAACTATTAACCTTATTTGATCCTTCATCACTTGAAGACCTAGGCACTATGCTCTCAAAAAACTCTGCATATTTCATGCTTTCATTGGATGTATACTCAATTACATGATTGATAACAGCTGTCAGTATCGATCCTTTTATAGTGCTTCCAGGAATGAAGAGTCTGTCTTTTGTTTTTATATGCTCCTTAAGTAACATCGATTCTTTTAAACTTCCCTCCGCTGTAACAATACGATACCTAGGGTATTTCTTTATTAGGATATCTAATTCTAGTAGTTTTTTCTTTTTATCTAGGAGTGATTCCTTCAACAATTTATTAGTATGTCCTATTGGTTCGTTAGCGTATAACTTGTCTAAGCTTATTCTATACAATATTCTACCGTCAATAACAAATTCAAATCTGTCTATATCTTCACCAGTTCCAATATGTACTGGACTAATAGGACGGATGGTTCCATGTTGTGGTTTAATTATTTTGTTAATATTCATTTCAAATCCCCTGTAAAACTATTGCTTTCCCCCATGAAAGCTGAGGATTATCTTCTGTACCTATCTCGTAATAAGTGCCTATAATTCTTTTATCAGCGTTCCTCAATATGCTTCCTGATGTGATGTAATTGACAGAATCAAGAGGAACAAGTTTGTCTTTGTTATTTTGATTTATTGGTTGGAATTTCTCGATTTTGTATGTTTCGGGATAGATATCGCTTTTAATCTCCTGTTTTGAAGGAATCCAATGTGAGATAAGTATTGAAGACTCCGATGGGTCAATTTCTGGTAAATCCATTTTCTCGATTTTTAGTATGTTGAAAGCTCCTGCTCCAGTTGAGATTTTCTTACCTATACCTCTTTCTGCAAGAAGTTGGATAGAAGCGATAATCATATCATGAAGTTCTTCGTTATCAACAGCGAAAATAAAGTAAAAACCACTATTTCGAAGTTTGTATCTTTCACTGAAAAAGAAATTTTCTGTTTTACCTTCTTTCTCCCGCTGAATTGTAGGATTTATGGTTGCTCTAGTAAGAGTATTGTGAGCTCTTATTTCTTTCACGATTAAATCGTCATAGATTTCTTGTTGTTTAATAGAAATAATCCCCTTTTCAATTTTAAAAATAGGTTCTCCTGAGAGTTGTTTGTTCATCTGATCAGTAAAAGATTCCAAAGCTTGTTCTGTAATATATTTAGATTTCTTGTATTTTTTAAGAATACTGAAATTACTCTGTTCTTTTGTATTATTCTGTTCTTTTATTTCAATCGGAAAGATAGGTTTAGGTAATAAGAATATCTTTTTACTTGTTCCTTTTTCTTTTGTCCATAGGAGTAAATCGCTAGTCGCAAAATTCGACTTTTTGATGTTCTCAACTCCTTCAACACCATACAACATGCGAACACAAGCGATAAGAGCTCTGCTGAGTTTATTGCTACCTAGAGAATCTAGCTGAAAGCTTGTTTTTGTTTCGAGAATAGCTCTGAAGAAATCCATTGGTACCACATTTCTTAATCTTGTCCTATAAGGTCTAGGTATTCTTCACTACTCATGATTTCAGCTATACTCATCCCTTCTTCACTGTTGATAATATCTTCACCTTCGTTACCTGATTTGTATGTTTCAGCTTTCTTTCTCGTAATGCGGTTAAGTTTGAATTCCACTTTTCCATATCCTCTGGAGCCATGTCCTCCAAGGTAAGTGTCTTCAACTAGTGCTAGAGATTCAAAGATAATTCTGAGGTTTTCCCTATCTTTGTTCTCGTCGAAAATCGAATAAACAAGTTCGAGTTTGAACTTGGTATTTGTAGGAACTCGCTCGAGCGTTCTAGGTGAACCTGCTTTTCCTGAGAGTCTGTCAATGTAATTTTCCATCTTCAACTCAGTGTCTACAGAATCATCATCAATAGCGATAGAATCTCTAACAATCAATCGAGTGAAATATGTGTTAGGGTTTTTTATTGAACCAAAAACTACACATATAGGACAATTTGAGTCTGTACATTTCTCTCTAGAACCATGGGGGTGTCCTTCACCTCTGTAAAGATCATATTTTCCTCTTGAATACTCTACTAAAGATCGCATTCTACCTTTGAGAGAAGAACCTGGGATAATGGGCTTACCTGTTGCGCTATCTTTGATTATTGGAAGATCAAGACCACCGATATGAAGGGTGTCTTTATTTCCACCAATGTGTAAACCTGTTTTTGTTATTATTTCTCCTTCAATAATGATATTTTCAGCTAATTTTATTCTATTTGTATTCATTTAATCACCTCTGTTCAGATAAATAACGATGATAACCAACAATTGATTCGAAAAACTTAATGAAATAATCATAGTCTTCCTTGAAATCTTCTAAAGTTCCTGTTCGAAACATTTTCATGTCTATCGATGAGTTGATAAATTCAAGAAAAGTCTTTTTTACCACTCCTCTTGCGGATGCATACATTATTCTAGGTCTAAGCATTGAAAGAATTAAGCGAACCTCTTTCACATCCGGTTTGGGACTCTTTAATAGCGTGTACCCTTTTAAAACTTCATCATAGAACTTACGTAACTGAGAAGATTCAGGCTTCCTCTCGTAAGTCATCTGCTGGGCGATTTTGAATGCATCTCCTTTGAGTTTTGTCATCTCATCGATATCTTTCTCGTAATCAGACCATTTCTTGAGCGCTTTAATCTTGTTAAAAACACTCTGAACGTCTACTGTTTCCCCTTTTTCATATTTATTCTTATAACTCAATTTTTTCACCTCTTAATACTTCTCGATCTATAAAGCGCGATTGATGAGACAACTCTCATCCACGGCATAATCCTACCAAGTGATATTAATTTATCCTCTCTCTCTCCTTTTGGATAGCGCCTACAGACATAATAGGCTAAACGGGGATAGAAACTTAGTTCTTTTAATCTCGATTCATGAACCGATTCAAAGCTCCTACCTTGAAATACTTCAGACCAGAGATTGTTTAGGATATATACAAAACTTTTACTAAGGTTGGAATCTTTGACTATATCCTTACTTAAAATTCTGGATGCTTTCAGTAACTCATGGAAGTCTCCAAATTTGACATCATGGTAATCATAAACATCTTTGTCTATCTCCCATAACATAGTGTCTCCAAACAAAGTAATGGAGTTCTTAATAGGTTTCGAAGGCGAGTCATCCTTAGGTTGAGAATCTTTTGTTGGAAATTGAAGTCTATTCTTACTATATTCTAGAAGCTCTTCTGTTATACTTAAAGCTCTACTAATAGGGAATTTTTCGGGATATAGGCCAATACCTGCACTAATCGTCATCCAAGGATTATTTGTTACATAACGTTTGAACTTCTCTCTCAATCTAACAGCAAATTCTATAATCATATCCCAAGGTCCAACAAATGCAACATCATCTCCACCAGCAAAAACTGAATAAATAGCAGTGGTTCGTTTAATATCCTTACAGGTCAAACACTCGAGAACTACCTGTTTCTCATCCTTTAGAGGGTCATATCTAAATAATGGTTTCGAATCTTCAAGTTGATCTGGACTGGAATCAGTATGTACTCCGTTAAAAAACTCTATATGTTTATCGCAAACACCAAACCATAAGCTGAATTCAGGTTCTCTAGCTAGTTCAGAAAGATATCCTGAGAAGAACAACTCCAACCTTGTTGAAAGATCCTTAAGCTTAGCAAGAGAACGTTTTGACTCTTTCTCGTCAAATCCTTCGATTATTATCCTCCCTAAGTTGTCAAGATCTGCTTTCAAGACTCCATAGCGTTTAAGGCCTATACTTGCATCACACAAAACATCGAAACTTAAAGGAACTTTGTTCATGTCTACAGGTAATGATGTTCCAAAGAACTGAAGAGAAATACTTTTACCTGCTTTGAGAAGATTATAATCTTTTATGTCTTCAACATCCGAAAAGATGATATCTATATCACTCTGTGGTTCTGACAGAATCTTCTTACAATTCTTATCGTCTACGAATAGATAATCGACATCTAAAACAGAAAGTTTTGTTAGTTCATTATCTAGCAAGGTTTTTGTTCCAGCTGATTTTCTAACAACCCATCTTGTCAAAGGAAGTGCTTTACCTATTTCTTCATACTGTTTACATTGCGAACAGATCGAACTAATATTCTCTGTTACTCTCTCGCAAATCTTGCATTTTAAGCTACTCTCTTTAACTTTTTGAGGACTGAAGAATTCTGTAGCATTTGTGCTATTAAAGTGCTCTTGAGAAGAGTCAAGTAACAACGCATTGATGGGTTTTGATTTCTCTTTAATCATCAAGTTAGAGAGCTTTTGTTCAAGTGTGCTATAGTCTGTTAAGTCTTCATTGGAAGCTTCCAACCACTTTAGAGACAGACCAAGTATGCCTTGGAAATGATCTTTCATATATTTACTGATTTCTTCTTTGAGTTTTGACAATTCAGCAACTACTTCATCGACATTTGGTACGAGAAGAGTGAAGTTTCCAGCAGCGTTAGTTAGGATGCTTGTAGAACTTAAATGTAATCTCTCTAGGATATTGTAAATAATTGCATCAGTTAACATCTGGATTGAAAAAGATCTTCCTCGTAATCTCTTACTTGTTCCCTTTCTAACATCTTCAGGAGTTTTAACTTGGAAAATAAAAGATTGAATTCCACTGATATCCCCTTTAATTATAAGATGGCGGGGCTCAGCTTTTCCACCAGTATGACTTCCAATTGAGAAAGTTAAATTATAATAGCTAGTACTTCTAGCAATAGCAGCAGTTGTCGATAGATGGTGATATAATCCTACATTAGGTTTCGTGAAATATCCTGCACTTAAGATATTGAAGGAATATATCTTCAATAAAGTTTCAACAATACTGATCCATTCTTTATACTTAAGATCTTCAGGTATCTGCTTGATTGTCTCCATAAACTCCTTCCAGATGGAATGAACACCCTTCACATTTTCACTCTTCTCTAACTCTTCAGATAAGGGAAAGAGCTCTTCTCCGTGATTCTTAGGATCAGCTTTTGTAGGTAAATAATAACCCTTAATTGAGTCTTTCAAGGTTTGTTCAATTGTTAAGGTTTCTTCTTTACTTATCCAAATTGAAGAAAAAACGCTCTCTAACATCCTATTAGATTCAGAATCTTCATCTTTTTCGCGATCCATTGCTGCTGAAGCCCAATCAGCTGTTTTAAGATCCATATGTCCAGGAAAGAGTTCTCCATCTGTGTGGTGTTCCTTTATAAGTTTCTGAACATGTGAGGAATCAATATCTGAGGGGAGGTTAATCTCATCTATGAATTCTGAAGAAAGAACACTATGTTTTTTGACTGGTTTATCTTGAGATCTTTGAATGAATTTACCAATATCGTGTAACAAACCTGCAATCTCAACTTCTCTAGAAAATTTAAGTTTTTCATTATGTTGTTTATTGGATTCCATCACCGAATACCTTCTAGATATTATACCTTATAACCGCAAAAATGGATGTTCATAGAGTAGTAAGTAAAATTGCGATTTAGAGGACTATATTACGTTCAGATAAGACCAGAAGAAATTGAAAATATATATAAGTTGCCAAAAAGTAACAAAAGCGTAAAAAAAACATGAAAAAATACCATTTTCGACAATAATAAATCAGTTAATAAACTATTAAAAACTGTAACGATTGCACAAATCAAGAAGTATTCAACAATAAAAATAGGTAACTGAAAATCTCAAAAAAAACAGATTGAAATGTTTTTTCATGAAAAGCGAAATTAGTAATAAATAGTAATAGAGAGAATTTCAGTATTGTTAGAAAGAATAATAATACCTAAAACGATAAAAATAAAAAACGAATGAGGACGAAAATTGTTTTGATTTGACATAAAAAAATGCATATCTTTATAAATAAAAGTCAAATCAGAGATATGCAACAAAAAAGAAAATTAGAAAGCGTAAAAGAGAGAAAAACGCGAGAAAATCGAAAGGTTGCAAATCGTATCTCATCTACTAGAGAATTGAAATTTAATAAAAGTACAAGCACCATCAAGGGAAACAACTACAGTTGCAAATCGTATCTCATCTACTAGAGAATTGAAATGTAGTAAAGTAATTGTGCTACTTTTGTCCAGTTCATGTTGCAAATCGTATCTCATCTACTAGAGAATTGAAATACCAATAAAGTCCTTTATAGATTTATCTTTAATTACTCGTTGCAAATCGTATCTCATCTACTAGAGAATTGAAATCATTTTATACACGTAAAAGTATATAACGATTGTTCAAGTTGTTGCAAATCGTATCTCATCTACTAGAGAATTGAAATTCTGGAGAACTATTAGGTGCTGTACCAGTTCCCGAAAGGTTGCAAATCGTATCTCATCTACTAGAGAATTGAAATATATTGTGAGAAAATAAGTGCAATTAGAAGAAAAATAGGTGTATAAGATTCTAGGAGTATTTTATCGATAATTCCTATTCTCTAAAGTTCTACTACACAATATTCTTGTAAAAACTGAATGTGTCTTCCATTAATAGAAGATACTTTTTTTCTTTTAAAAAGGCTTGAAATCATAACATTTTTCATATTTAGTAATTTTCTAGGTAGAAGATATCCCCAATTCATCTTCTGTTCAATGTTTAACTGGAGGTGAAAAAAAGTGTCAGGACCCCCAGTTTGGCCACCAAATGATCCAGCACCATGGCCACCTTAAATTTCAAGGTTAAAACATTGAAGCAATTGCATCATTCTCTTTTTATTTTTTTTGATTTTTTAATTTGGCAAATATTCAAACCACCATTATCTTGATAAATCCACTCTTCTCCTTCTAAATATATCCCCCAAACCTTATCAAAACCTCTGTCTTTTAGAACTTGTAGTCGATTCTTATTATTTAGTGCTCTTTGCAATTGCTTCAATAAAATTGTTGAAATAGCAATTGACTGTTCCCTAAATTGTTGAATATATTGAAGGTTTTTTCCTGTGTCTAATTCTCTATAGAAGTTTAGGAAGTCTTTTTTGGATTTAAAAATTAGCATAGTTTCCTTTACAGACTCATCAATTAATTGAAAAACGTTTTCAAGGCTTTCAATCCTAGTTGATTTAAGTTCCTCTATTCCCTTTGATGTATCTTTTCTCTTTCCTATTAAAGAGAGTTCATTGAAATAATCTTGAATTATGCTTCCTAAATCTTTTTCATCAAATTGACCTGATTTCTCGAAAACCTTTTTTGTTTGTTCGATAAGTACTGGATCATAGATCATTCTGTGATAGGTTACATGCTGTGATTCTGGAATGGTTAATTCTCTAATATAAACAATGCCTTTCTTTATATTATGTCTGTTACATCTCCCTGCTACCTGAATGATTGAATCTAGAGGTGCTAAATCTCTAAAAACATAATCAAAAGATGCATCTACTCCAGCTTCAATGACTTGAGTACAAACTAAAATTATTTTATGCTCTTTTTTTGTTATTTCTTTGATTATTTTCTTTCTATCTTGATAGCTTACAATTGAAGAGAGGAAAAGAACGGTCCTATCGTCAACTGTATCAATTAAATAATCAAAAAGCTGCCTTGCGCTTTCTTTTGTATTCAAAACAAACATTATTGAGCTGTCAGGATGCTCTTTAACATAAACTTCAGCTTCTACTGCAAAATCGTTTAATGAAACCTTGTCTTTTAAGAAATTGATTTCATATCTATTAATACTCAGAGATGAATTATCTGTATTTATCTCAAAACACTTGCTAATCCACTTATTCCAATCGTAAGGAAAGGTTATTGCTTTTGGATATGTTGCACTACCAATTATAATATAACAATTATGAAAAGTTGCAAAATGATGTATCAAAGTTGATATTAATTGCCAGTATTTAACTGGTATACCTTGTATTTCATCAAAAATTATTATTGAATTTGTTAAACGATGAAATCTGAGATAATGTCTTTTCTTCCCGCCAAGAATTGAATTCCAGAATGAAACAAAAGTTGTAACAATAACATTAGATTTCCACAGAAATATAAAATCTCTACTTCTCTTGAAGTTTAATTCCTCACCTTCTTCCTCAAGATAATAACTAAATTCCGCTTCTGCTAAATGATGGTGGATTGTAAGTAAATCTGTTTGTTTGTGTTTATATTCTTCCTGTATTTCCTTAGATTTTTCACAAAATAATATCTTTGAAAGCTCATCTCCTACTTGATCTGTAATTGAAATGAATGGAAGAGAATAGATAATTCTTGGAATAATTCCTGTTTTGTTCTCGATTTCTTCTCGGAGTTTCATAGCTATATTCAAATAAGCTAAAGTTTTACCAGAACCTGTGTGATAAGAAATTGTAATGATTTTTTCATCACCGATGTTTTGGTCAATTAGTTCTGTTTCATCCCATAGTTCTTGTTTTATCTTCAACAAAGGGTCAGTTTCATTACAAGTTATTGGTTTATGTTCTTGTTCTCTATATTTCTTGACAATATTCCCACTAATATGAAATTTCTTCTCTTCAAAAAGAAAATCATGATTATGAGTATCCGCTATATGTGATTTGGCATCCCATTCATCACTATCACACAGAATTGAGTAGTAATTAAGAATTAAAGAAAAGAGTCGTAGGTCTATATTTTTCTTCTCCCATAAATCCTCAATATCAAATAAAATAAATTCTAATTCATCAATGTCTGATAATTCGTTGAAAACCATAAATGCTTTTTTGAAAGAATCAGAAAGTACTCTTCTCTCACTGAATAATGATTTGAAGTAACAACATATCAAATCAGGATATTTGCAGTTAGAGGGGTCAAAATCAGAGAAATCTGAAAAATTGATATTTTCAAAGTTAGGATAGTTGACATAATAATCTTGTATTTTAGTGATTATGTTTTTAAACACTGAGCGCGTAAAACCCATTCCCTTTTCTTTGATCATTGTACTATCTAAACAGTTGACTAGTACACCCCTAGTATGATGATTGAGAATACTAAAAACTATAGCTAATAAATGTAAATCAAAGATATTTGTGTTTCTTTCATCTTTTTTACATACTTCTTCTAGATAGCAAGATACGAACAACCAAGCAAAAACAGCACCTATCTGAGTATGATAGCTGTGTGAGGTCTGCTCATGAATATTTAAGGATGGATTAACTTTACTCTGGAAAAAAGGATTTATCTTTCCAATATCGTGGGATATAGCTAGAATTAACATTAAATCTTCTTGAATTTGAGAATCAAACGAAAATAACGAAGATGAAAGTAAACTTTTCTTTTGCGTGTTTTTCTGTAACTCTATCCACATATTTTCTATATGTCTAACCAAACTCTGGTTTGGCCTTGCATATAAAAAGAACGAAGGTTTGCTTATTGTTTTTTGATTCAATGAATTCCCTCATTATAGAAAAACAATATTTTCTTCTTTGTCATTTATTTGGTATTTGAAAACTCGATTGTTTTTGAAAGATAATTTAATTCCGTCTTCTATATCAGTTTCCTTGAATATTATGTTGACTGTCTTTTCTAAAGAAATTAGTGAATTCTTATATTTTAGAGTGTGAGGGATGTTATAAATTATTGTAAACCCAAAAATATCTAAATTGATGTCGTCTCCTATTGCTTCTGTATTTATGATTGAATGAACTTCATGCATACCTGAATCCTGACTTATACTTTTGTAATTTCCAATAAAATGGATTTTAGCTAACATATTTGCATGTCCTAAATATGGTGGATAACAGTATTTGTTGTTAGTCAATCGTTCTTCGAGATTTTCCATTATTTGTGAGTCTTCACAATGAAAATATACTCGAAATTTAACATTTCTCAAAATGTTTAGAAATATTTGAGCGTTGAATCCTCTAGAGTCCGAGGTTTTAACTCCAAGAGGATCCCCTGGCATTATTATTCTTAATCTATTAGGAAGACTCAAGGTAGTCTTAGTTTGGAGATAGTTAACAAGCATCTTAGATCTCCAAATAGGATTAAGAATCCTAATAGAAACCATTGAGTTTTTATAATCTTCATTTGACCAGTATTCATTTCGTCTAAGACCAAGAACAGCTCCTGTAAGTCCTAGAATGGCTGTTCTGGAGGGAAAAGGGTAGCTTATGTTTTCACGGGTTGTATCATAAGCTCTGAAATGTGCAAAGTTACCGGACACATCAAAAACTAAGGTTTCCATGAGATCACTCTTTATAGATCTTTTACCCTAAAACCATTTTCTTCTAACACAGTTTTAATGCTGTTATATTCTTTATCGCTGTATAGTAGGACAAGATCGTTGGTCTCTTTAAGTTCTATTATCTCAATTTGGTCTTGATATTGTTTTAGAGTGTTAATGAACTCATCAATGCAGAGATTAGTTTCTTCAGGTCCATTGATTTCTTCTTCTTTGGACAGTTTAAGTTTGTTTTCTAATCCACCAATTTGGAACTCTTTTTCTTTTGAGACTACTGATAGAAGTAATCGTGGATTATGGTTAAACTTGGATCTTGTGTTTATTTGTTTTGTTCCAAACCACATAGCTTTATACAGATGTGTTAAATCTTCCTCACTAAACAAGGTTTTTTCACTATTGTATTCACAAGCGATTCCATGAAAGAGTATCATAGAGTAATCTACATAGTGGAATTGTCCCATGGATCCAGCTCCTTGTTCACCAGTTGAGGATAAAACAGTAGTTATCCCCATGGTGTTCAGCTCAGGTTTGTTTAGCGATTTACCAATTCCAAATTGCATTGGTCCTGTGATAGAAACATTTGCTCCTGGAAGAGTTATAGCCGCACCAAAGGTCCGAGCATCTATATATTTTTCAGGTACCAATCGAATTAATTCATCTCTAGTGAGTTTTTTTGTTTCTGTAATCCCTAATTCTTTAGATACAATGTCTCTCATGCTCATAACAGTTTGCTGGTCGTCTTTGAATTGTTGTCTTATCAAGACTCTCAGATTATCATCTTTTTGTGATATCCAAAAATCTCTAATCGTTCTTTTCAATCTAAGATCAGTGACAAGATTATAACCTTGTTCATCCATCCGAGGTCTGTTACCATCGTCTGGATCACCATTTGGGTTTGATCGAGTCACATCATAGATAAACAATATTTCTCTCCTATTCTGTAATAACATTTTTTTCACCTTCTTTGCTTTTCTTATCAATTTTAACAAAATATGAAAATCCCATCATAAAAGCAAGCGACAATTCATCAAAAGAACTTTCCCAGTTGTCCTTGCTTATTAGTTCGCTAATCTGGTTCCTAAGAAAGGCTCCAGTTTGCTTTGTCTCCTTACTCCGTGATATTAG
>BPTO01000083.1 GCA_023705985.1 Candidatus Heimdallarchaeota archaeon
ACCACCGAGATCTACACTCTTTCCCTACACGACGCTCTTCCGATCTAGTTTTCTTTTCATTTATTGCACCAATGTTAAAAAGGGGTTTAAACCTATGTGTAATTCATTTTTCTGTCGATATACGGAGACAGGGGATAAATCTGTTATTATTTTTTTCTCTGTTGAGTGTTATTTTATTACAATGTTATTTCTTGGGCAATGCTTTCAACAATTTCTCCAAATAGTGCATTTCTTGAGCACTCTTTAATCTCAACCTCAACTCTTTCACCTAAATTACCTTTGGGTAAAATTATTGGTTTATAATATGTGTTCCTAGCAAACATTTTTCCTTCTTTAGTTTCTTTTACAACAAGAACTTTTCCTCTCCATCCTTCCCACTCTTTGTTATTAGTTTCTTGAAGTAATTTTACCTTTTCTGACAAAAATCTGCTTCTTTCTTTTTTTATCTCTGAGGGTATCTTGTTTGGGAATTTTGATGAAGCTGTCAAAGGTCTATCACCATATTTTGAGATGTTAACGATGTCGAAATTGTTTTTTTCTAAGTTTGTTACTGTTAACTCAAAATCGTATTCAGTTTCACCAGGAAAACCAACAATTACGTCTGTGGCCAAGGTAATTCTGGGAATTCTTATTCTAATTTTCTTAACCAATTTATTGAAGTCTTCAATTGAATATCCTCGTTTCATCGATTCAAGTATTCTGTTTGAACCACTTTGGACTGGAATGTGTAGAAAACGATATACTCTCTCATCTTTCTCCATAATATCTAGAAGATCGTCAATTATTGTAATTACATATTTGGGATTCATCATCCCTATTCTTATTTGAAAATCACCCTCGTTTTCTAACAACCGAGAAATTAATTCTTGTAATGTAACACAGTTATCTTGACCGTAAACGGCTGTATCTTGGGCTGTAACGTATAATTCTTTTGCTCCAACATCAAATGCTTTCTTTGCGTATTCTACTAGTATGTCAATGGGATAACTTGTTAGCCATCCACGCGCATATTTAACCGCACAATATGTACAACTGCCTAAACACCCTTGTGATATGGGCATTATAGCTGTTAAAGGTCTATTAGGTACGAAAGCAGGTTTTTCGGGCAATCTAGCCATTTGATATATTTCCCCATTGGGAATTTGAAGAGGAACATATTTTAGAATGCTTTTTCCAATGTTCGGTGGAGTCAATATTGCATCGGGACACGCTTTTTTAATTCTGTCAGGGTTTATTTTTGGTAGACATCCGGTGACAATGACATCAGCATCTGTCATGCTACTTTTATAAATAAACTGAATGACTTTGTCCTCTGTCGGGCTTTTGACAGCACAAGAACAAATAATAATCACGTCAGCTTGATAAATGTCATCAACTTCAGAACCGTTGGACTGCAAAAGAATCTGACGAATATTCTCCCCCTCCGCTTGATTTTGCGTGCATCCGTAGCTTTTTAGATAGAATCGAAACATTAAGGATTCATTCACGGGTAATCTTTCATTAATTCCTTAAAAAAGGATTTGTTAGTTGAGAAATGCATCTTTAAATTGGTGAATTAAGAGTTATCTCAAGTGTGTTTAGTTATTCCACTTTTTTGTCGGTGTATTTAACAATGTATAAAGAAAAGTATTTAATATTAAGATAAGAGTTAGAATTAAGAATTTTTAGGGAAAAAAATGAGCAAGTTTGTCCAAGGTCCAGCTATATTAGTGTATATCTCTGATGTAACAAATGGTAGAGTAATAAAAGAAGTAATAAAAGAGGGTGAAGAGCGATTTCGTTATGTACTAATGACAGCAAACAATGAGAAAATTTACAGAATAAGAGCAACTGGAACTCTAGTGCATAAATATCATAGTCTTGGTTCCGCAGACAAAAAAGAATTCACAGCGATTTCGATTGATGATGGAACTGAAACGATACAAGTAAAAGGCTGGGAAGAAGATGCACAAGTGCTTAACAGGTATGGAGTTGGAGATGAAGTTGATATTATAGGAAGACCTAGAAGTTCTGATGATGAAATTTTCCTTGTACCTGAAACAGTGATAAACGTTGATTCTCATGACAGAGAGCTTTATATGAGAGCGAAAAAAGTGAAAAGATATTTAGACAAAGGTTTCACCATACCTGCTCTAAAGCGAGAAGAACCTGAACAAGAAATAGATGAGGAAAAAGAGAAAGCGAGAGACAAAGTTTGGGAAATCATAGCTGAATCTAATTCAAGTGTTACTCTAGATGAAATATTAGAAAAAACCAAACTAGAAAAAGTAATTGTGGAAGAAATAATACACGATCTCCTGAATCGTGGAGATATTTTTGAACCAACAGCTCTAGAATTTAGAAAGGCGTGAACGAGTTTAATCACTCATCAAAAATATGAGCATTCATTAAATGAACGAATTTTTCTTTCAATTCTAATCCATCAAATTCGGAACCTAGGCGCTCTACTTCTTTAGATAGTTCTTCTAAACCAAGTATATAACGAATCCATGATCCTAAATCGCTTATAACTGAATTGTCTTTTTCAATCCTATATAGGTGGAATTCAATAGAAAAGAAGGGCACGTAAGGTAAAATCTCTACTAATTCTTGCAGTGTATGTGCCATACTATAAATAAGTTTAGGAGAATTAGGATCTCGGAAAATAAAAGGTGGACTAATCGGTTTGAAATTCTCTGTGTTAGATGAATTAGTTTCTGATTTCAGCATAGTGGCCCCTACTATTTCCAGAACGAGCTTGAAAGCAAATGCTAATTTTTAAAGTTTGTGCTCAATTGAAACTTAAAAAGTAAATTATTTAAAGAAATAGGGCGTTTAAAAAGATTTCACCTAATATGGATTTCAGGTTCGGAATGAGTCTGAGTGTTACTTCTTCACTATGGCCGCGACATATCGCAGCTAATACCCCTTCCCAAGACCTCGCGGATCTTAGTACCAAGCCACACGTGGAAGGACTTAACTTTCCTGTACATCTGGAACACATCCAGATGATATCTGACTATACTAGACAAAAAATAGTTAAAAAATTGTTTTTTAAGGTTACTATAGACACAAGAACAACAAAATAAAGAGAAGCAGAAGGTCGAAATATTTAAATTAGAAATAACTAGGTAAAAACTGGACAAGCCACGATACTCAAGCGGTAAAATATTTGAAGATTCTAATAATTCGCGAAATGAGGATGGATTGCTAATCCATTGCCATTAGGCTCCGGGGTTCAAATCCCCGTCGTGGCTCCAAATTTTCTTCTATTCTTTTCTACGCTATCCCTCTTAGTAAGTATCCAATTCCAAATGCTGCTGCTGCTGCTAACCCTCCTAAAGCGAACATTTCTAGTCCTGATTTAATGAAGTTTTTTCCAGTCACTTTTACCTTTAACGCTCCAAGTGTGAATAGTGCTAAGCCTGTTAAAGCACATGCTATTATGAATGATAATGTTGGATCGTTTTCTAGTGCTGGAATCAGTTGCGCGATAACATAAGATGATAGTGGAATGAATCCAAAAACTGCAAATGATAGGAAAGTTACTAGACCATTTTTTACGGGTGAATCTTTTGTTTCAATTATCTCCAATTCTTCAGCCATCATTATATCTACCCATGCTTTTGGGTATTTTGAAATTATTTCAATAACTGTTTCTGCATCGTTTTTGCTCATCCCTTTTGCTTGATATACTTCTAACATCTCTAGCTTCTCCCCTTCAGGATAGTGTTCTACTTCCCATTCTTCCCTTCTGCGTTCATCAGCTTGATATTCTTTCTCAGATTTAGAACTAAGATAATCTCCTATTCCCATTGAAAGACCATCAGCTAATAAATTGGCAAGACCTAGGATTACCACAATTCCTAAAGGTAACTTTGCTCCTGTTACACCAGCAACAACAGCAAAAGTCGTTATGATTCCATCAAGTCCTCCATAAATTATACTCTTAATATATCTTCCAGCTTCTTGTTGGTGCCTTTCAGGTGCAAAAACCGTGTGAGCTTTAATCGATGCATCTACATCACCATTTTCATAAGCCTTTTTTGCTTTTTTTAAATCCCTACTTAAAGACATTTAGAATCTCCATTTATTATCTTTGAATGATTGTGGAAGCGTGATTTAAAAAGTTGAGGGGGCATTTATGATGTCTTTTTCTCGCAATATCTTCATACTTAAAAAGACTCTAAAAATTTAACCTTTGAAATGGAGCCCGATACCATTATAGAGCTGAATCATGGTGCAGGTGGTGCAATCATGGATGTATTCTTATCTTCCTTACTTAGTATTTACAAAAAGAAATCTGTACTTAACGGAATAGGTGTAGACGAACTTGACGATGGCGCTACCATACCTCTCTCAAACGGTGAAACACTCATAGTTAGCTCAGATTCTCACACTGTTGACCCTATTTTTTTCCCAGGAGGGGATTTAGGATTATTGGCAGCAACAGGAACAATTAATGATGTGCTGATGATGGGAGGTAAACCTCTTGCCATAACATGTGCAATACTTATAGAAGAAGGAATGGTTTACTCCAAGATTGAAAAAATTATCTCTTCCTTTGCCAAAACATGTGAAGAAAATGATGTCGCTATTATAGCTGGAGATACAAAGGTTCTACCAAAAGGTCAAGTGGATCAAATGTATATGAGTACAACTGGACTTGGTATCAGGATTTCTCCCAATATTATAGCTGATAATCGTGTAGAGATAGGAGATAAGATAATATTGACAGGAGCTCCTGGATTACATGGAGCTTCCTTAATTGCAAGAAGAGAAGGAATTGACTTACAGACAAATCTCGAATCCGATGTAGCATCTCTAATACCAATGCTTCTTCAAATTGTTCAAACAGGAAGTATTCACGCGATGAAGGATCCAACACGTGGGGGTTTAGGGAGTGCAATAAACGAATTTGCCGAAAAATCGAATGTTGGACTTCTATTAGAAGAAGAAAAAATCCCTTCTAATCCAGAAGTGAATGGGATTTGTGAGCTCTTGGGTTTGGATCCTTATTCAATTTCATGTGAAGGAGCAGCAATCATAGCTGTTACTCCAGATAAAGCTGATGAGGTACTTTCATCAATTAAAAAACACCCCTTAGGGAAAGATGCTGAAATTATTGGTGAAGCAATAGAAAAATATCCAGGAAAGGTTGTTGTAAAAACCCCGATAGGTGGTCATAGATTATTGAGAAAACCATTAGGGGAGCCTATCCCTAGAGTGTGTTAAAATTGGGTTGTTATTATGTCCGAGGAAACTTGTGAAATTCTTGTTTCTGGAATCGTTCAAGGTATTGGTTATAGACCTTTTGTGTTCAATCTAGCGTTGGAGTTGGGTATCAAAGGAGAAGTCCAAAATCTAGGTGATGCTGGAGTAAGAATAATCGCACAAGCTGGGAGAAAAACGATATTAAGTTTTCTTGAATTTCTTAAAGAAAAGAAGCCTAATTTATGCGTGTATGATTCTTTTGAAATTACGTGGAGACAGAATTTAAAAAATTTTAGCTGTTTCAACATAACTAAAAGTTCAAATGAAAAGAAAGGAGTTGGATTTTCATATTTACCTCCTGATATTTCAATATGTGAAGAATGTCTGAAGGAATTAGATTCAGAGGAACCAAGAAGATCTGATTATCCTTTCAATTCTTGTGTAAACTGTGGACCAAGATTCACTGTAATTGAAGAACTGCCTTATGATAGACCCAAAACAGTTATGGAAGATTTCCCATTCTGTGAAACGTGTGAGCGTGATTATACTAATCCAAAGGATAGGCGGTTTCATGCGCAAACTACTTGTTGTACGGATTGTGGACCAGTTTACACACTTTATACATCAAAAGGTCAACCTCTTTCATTTGCAAAACAAAAAGAATTAGTAAAGTTTACTGCAAATGCAATAGAAAACGAGAAAATAGTCGCAATAAAAGGGATAGGAGGCACACATTTAGCTTGTTCTACATTAGATGATAATACATTACTAAAATTAAGAATATCAAAAGGAAAAAGAAAATTCAAACCTTTTGCAATTATGGCACGAAATCTCTCTGCAATAAGAAATTTTGCTAATGTTAATGAGAATGAAGAATTTTTGCTAACAAGCTTTAAAAAACCCATAGTCTTGCTCCAAAAAAATGCTAATTATTATCTTTCCAAGTGGGTTTCCCCCGGTTTGCATAATATTGGTGTGATGCTTCCTTATGCAGGTATTCATCACATGCTCCTAAAAGAAATGAAAGAACCAACAATTGTCATGACAAGTGCTAATCCTTCTAATTATCCTATGTATATAGAAAATAATGAAATAATGGAAAAATTGCCCTACGTAGACTATTTTCTATTGCATGATAGGAGAATATTCCAACGGTGTGATGATTCTGTTATTCGTGTTAATAAAATAGGGAAACTCTTATCACCAAAATTCTTGAGACGGTCGAGAGGGTGGGTTCCTGAGCCATTGATTTCACATGTAGATATTGGAAATCAAACTTTGTTGGGGTTAGGTGCTGAAATACATCTTATTCCTTCTCTTATGAAAGGAACAAAAGTAATTCCAACGCAACATGTAGGAACAGTAACCTTGCTTGAAACATTTGAATATATGCAAGCTGCAATTGAACATTTACTCAAACTATATGGTACAAAGCTTGAAGCTATAGCATATGATATGCATCCACAATACCTAACATCAACAAGTATAGATGAAATTGCTGAAAGATTTGATGTGAAAGATTATTATTCATTTCAACATCACGAAGCACATATAGCAAGTGTAGCTTTAGAAAAAAAGATTATGCCTGAAGAAGAGATTATAGGAATAGCCTTAGATGGAACTGGTTATGGAAGAAATGGACAAATTTGGGGTGGAGAAATATTTAGTGGTCCTATTTTTAATCTTGAACGTATTGGTCACTTAGAAGAATTTGTTCTTCTTGGAGGAGATTTGGCTGTAAAATATCCATTAAGATCGTTATTGTCCTTACTGACTCATAATTATTCAAATGAAGATATTAATATGATGACAAAAAGCTTGCACCACTATCTCCCTAAAGATTCTGACGAAGTACAATTTGTACTAAATCAGCTAGAAAAGAAAAGCACACCAAAAGCTCATGTGACATCGAGTGCTGGGCGATTTCTTGATTCTATTAGTGTTTTCCTAGATATTTGTGGTTTACAAACTTATGAAGGTGAACCAGCAATAAGACTTGAAGGTGTTTGTGGTGGAATGAAAAAGGGTGAAGACATACCACAAATAATTTTACCATACACGAAGGAAAATAGTGAATATGTTTTACAAATTTCGAAAGTTTTTACACAATTAAGTGATATGAAAGAATCTTATTCAACAGCTTCATTAGCTTATAGTGCCCAGTCTGCACTAGGTAGAGGATTAGGAAGGATTGCGAATAAAATAGCTGCACAAACTGGAATTGAAAAAGTGCTGATTTCAGGTGGTGTAAGCTTGAATAGCATTATTGTTAGTAAACTTGCTATTGAGCTTGAAAAATCCAATTTACAGTTTCTCACAAATGAGAAAATTTCTCCTGGTGATGGAGGAATTTCAGTAGGGCAAGTCTATCTACTTGCACTGAAAAAATTGGGATATTACTAGTTTGTTATAGCATTTTATAACACTAGATGGTTTTTTATTCCTATTTTTCATTACATCAATACTCTAAACAAGAAGTGTTAGTGCGTTAAATTACGCTTTGTATATGGTGATACTTTTCTTAGGTATAATCGTATGTCTTATTAAGAAATTTCTAAACTATTGACGGTAAACCTTTTTAATTAGTTGCTTTTGACTAACTATGTCGTCTATGTAGTCCCTTGTTAGGGGGTTACAAGTGAAAAATAATATTATCCTAATTGGAGGATTAATCAATGGATACATTATGGCTTGAGATTATTTTAATGATAACTGTTCCAGGTATAATTTTTATTCTTGTCATGGGTCTTTTTATAGACTGGCTTAATCGTAAAATTTATGCTCGAGGACAGAATCGAAGAGGTCCGCCATTCTTACAACCGCTTTATGACATCGTTAAGCTTACTGCGAAAGAAACAATTGTTCCTGAAGGAGTAAGTAAATTCTGGTACACTGTTTTACCTATAATGTTCATCTTAACCGCTATAACAGGCGCTTTGATGATACCCATTTCTATCTTAGATAACACTGATAGTTTTGTTGTCGGTTTTACTTCATTCAGATTCGATGTATTTTTCGTTCTATTCCTTCTCCTTTCGTATGGATTATTGATTTATTTCATGGGTTATATAACGAAAAATCCCTACGCTCAAACAGGAGCTACAAGGTCATTATTGCAGGTTTTAAGTTTTGAAATTCCTCTTGGTTTTGCTATTTTAGTACCAATATTGATGGTTGGTAAAGATAGATCTGATTTTATTTTAGGTGAAGTCAGTAAAAATGTCTATACTGCTATAGGCGAGAATCCATGGTTTATAATAGGTCTCGTTATAGCATTTTGCGTATCAATTATTGTTATGATGGCAGAACTAGAAGAGTTTCCATTCGACTCTCCTATAGCTCACACAGAGTTGGCAGATGGTTGGCTTGTTGAATATGGCGGATGGAGATATGCACTAATTCGCTTAGGTGAAAGATTTGGTGCTTTCTTTATCTGTGGTTTGATTGTAACACTATTTCTAGGAGGTCCATACATCGGAAATACACTTGCCCTTAACCCATACTTGGGTTTCTTTGTACACTTAGTTATCTTTGTAGTAAAGCTTACTCTAGTAATAGCTTTCATGTCTTTCTTACGAACACTGATTTCCCGTATAAGAATAGATCAAACGGTTAGGTTAGCTTGGAAAACTATCTTACCTATTGCACTCGTTGCACTAATGCTAACCATTGGATTTAAGTTGATTTAGGAGTGATGAAAATGGAATGGTATTATGCGTTAATTGTAGATGTTGTGGCGAGCGTTCTAGTTGTTGCACTGGTATGGGTGATAAGTAAAAGAGTAAGAAAGATTCTAGGTACTCAACCAGAAAAACAGAGCAAGATGAAAAGGCAACTTTTCGCTAGTGGTGAAGGCTCGATGCCAGCAAAACCTCGAAAAATGTTTATTGATACATACGTTTACCTTGCATTCTTTGTTCTCTTTGATGTCTCAGTCTTTATATTAGCAACAGTGTTCTTTATTTCTTCAGAAACAAGACCTATTACAGCAGCTCTTATCTATGCAGCTATTGTTCTTGTAACTGTTCTAGTAGCTATAAAGAAGAAATATCCAAGAGATGCAATGGATCCAGTATTTGATGGAGGTTCAGACTTATGAGTTTAATAGTATGGATTAGCATTGTGATGGCTTTAGCCATCTTAGCTGCGGTTTTTGCTATAGAAAGTAAAAACTTGATGATAGCTGTAATATCCTTAATCGTGATGAACTTCGCCATTTGGATAATATTGCTAATGTTTGAAGCAACGTTACTAGCTTGGATACAGTTGATTGTTTATGGTGGTGGTTTAACAGCCCTCTTTGTAGTAGTAGTCTCTTTAACAGAGAATCAAAAAGATGAAACATTTGACTGGACGAGAACAACCATTGCTTTAGCAGTTGTTGCGATAATAGTCTCTCTATTGATATGGGTAGTAGTCGATTATGGGAATATTCCTATAGTTGGTGATCCTTCGACCCAATTTCCTGCTTCTATTTGGGAAAATAGAGTTACTGATATTATTTTACAAGCTGTGTTGTTCTTAGCTACTTCTATTGCAATTGGAGTGTTGTTTTTACAACACAAAAAGAAACACAAGGAGGTAACAAAATCATGATGGATCAAATTGTTTTACTAATTTTAGCTATAGTTCTATTTGGTGTAGGATTATATGCATTACTTGGTAAAAGAAATGTAATTAAAATATTGATGGGAATTGAAATTATGACTATTGCTGCCAATCTTGTGTTCATTGCTCTTGGCACTGAATTTCAAACAATTGGAGATGAAACTTTTATTTGGTTTACAGAGTTTGCTCTTGTATTTCCATTGATATCATTAGCTGTAGGTGCAGCAGTCATGGCCCTAGGTTTAGCACTTGTCATCAACAATTATCGTCACGCTAAAAGCGTTGACACGGATGAGATGGCAACTTTGAAGAGGTGAAATAAATGGACACAATATTTATCTTTACAATAATAGCGATTTTATCTCCGATAATAGGTGCATTTATAGTACTCTTACTAAAGAAATGGTCTGCTGTTCGAGATATTTTTGGTGTAACTACCATAGCTGTTTCAGCAATTTCCGCGGTGATAATTTTCATCTTATATGGTAGTGGAGAACCTATCTCTCATGATTTTGCTTGGCTAGGTTGGGTAGGAAGTGATGGTATACAATCTGGGTTCTATCTTGATCCGTTATCAGTATTGATGACTTTGATTGTTTCTGTGCTCAGCATGTTGATAGCTTTCTTCTCTCTAGAATATATGGCTGGAGACAAATATCGTACCCGATACTGGTTCTTCTTACAATTGTTTGTTGGAGGAATGTTGCTTTTAGTACTTGCTCATGATATGCTTTTCCTATTTATTGGATGGGAAATCGTAGGTTTGTGCTCTTGTTTCCTAATAGGTCACTTCTACATGAAGAAAGGCGAAGAAGGTGCAAAACCCGCAAAGAGCGGTATAAAAGCTCTTCTTATGACTGGTATTGGTGATGTTGGATTTCTTGCTTTCCTAGCTTTTGCATACTTCAGTACAACACCCCGAAGTCTAATAATCGACCCTACCTTACCTCCACTAGATGGAAGTTATCCTATAGTGATGAGTATATTACTCTTGTTGGCACCTGTGTCAAAATCAGCACAATTTCCACTTCAATCTTGGTTAAGTTCTGGTGATACTGTAGACATTGATGCTATGCAAGGTCCTACAACCGTTTCAGCTCTTATACATGCCGCTACAATGGTCAAAGCTGGTATATATTTAGTTGCTCGATTCACACCAATATGGAATGAAACAGTCTTCTATACTCTACTAATGATAATAGCTGGAGTTTCATGTGTTTTAGCCGCAATTGCTGCTCTTGTTACTACAGATTTGAAGAGAGTCTTAGCTTATAGTACTATCTCTCAATTGAGTTACATGTTCTTAGCTTTAACAATACGCGATGATGAGGGTAAAGCAGTAGGATTATTTGCAGGTGAAATGCACTTATTATCTCACTCCATTTTCAAAGCATTGCTCTTCCTATCAGCTGGTGCAATAATTCATTCTCTAGCTAATGAAAGAAATATGAAAAAGATGGGTGGTCTCCGAAAGGAATTACCTTGGGTTTATGGTTTCTCATTAGTTGGTGTTCTCGCCTTAGTTGGTATTCCAATACTTACAAATGGTGGATATTCCAAAGAGATGATTATCACTGTAGCTTATGATAATGGTTCATGGTTTATATTCATTGTAGCTATAATTACAGCCTTCTTGACAGCTTTATACGCTACAAGGATGTTCTTAATGATTTTCCATGGAAAAAATCGTGGAGCTCAAGTACACAAGCCTAAATACGTAATGAGAATCGCTTTGGGAATTCTAGCAGTCCTAGTTGTTGCCACGGGTTTCATTATCGAAGGTCCCTTACACAACTTTATGGGAGAACACTCTGATCCTTATGCTTTGATAAGAGATTTCAATGTTGTACCATTTATTATAGCAATTGGTGCTTTATTATTAGGAATCGGCGGTGCCTTTCTACTGTACGGTAAAGGACAAACTGAAGTCAAATTCATTGAAACCAACAAAGCTCTAAAAGCTGTAAGATCTTTTGTTGCAAATGGATACTACATTGATCATTTCTATGATTATGTCTTTGTTAAACCAACTTTCTGGATAGGAAAACAATTCTCCTACTTGAAGACCGGTAAAATTAACTGGAACATGGTTCTAGGATCATTGGTAGCTATAGCTGCCATTGTTGTTTTGGTGGTGATTGTCTAATGGTAACCTATCTCTCTCTTATACTAATTGTTCCAATTGTTGGAGCGGTCCTGCTAGTGTTATTTGAACAGATGCGAAAATACCTAAAGAAAATGGGGATTTGTACTGATTGTCTAAACCATATTTTTGCTAATGTCGTTGCACTTACTGTCTTTGTCTTAGCAATAATATCGATATTTGTGGCTAATTTCAAGGATCTTAACACTACTGCTGATCATTTGCTAGAATTTGGCAAATATGGAAACTTGGAAGCAATATTGATTTCAATATTTAGTTTCTTAGTACTAATGGCTGTACTTTTCAGTGTTGACTATATGAAAGGAAAGAACGGCTTAGGATACTACTATGCTCTGATTCTTACTCTATTAACAGGTCTATCAGCTGTCGTTATGTCTTCTAACTTCTTTACACTGTTTATTGGTTGGGAATTATTTGCCCTAAGTGCATATTCGTTAGTTGCTTTTGATCGTGCAAAACGCGGAGCTGTAGAAGCCTCACTCAAGTACTTCTTAATGTCAACAGTAGGAAGCATGCTCGTGTTATTGGCCACCGCTTTAACCTATGGTTACTATGGAACTGTAAGCTTTGATGTTCTTGTTGGAATGGATCCAATTGGCAAGATTACAGGTGTTATTAGTGCCTTGTATATTGTAGGTTTCGGTGTAACAGCTGCTATGTTATTCTTGAATGCATGGCTACCCGATGCACATTCCAATGCGCCTTCAACAATCTCCGCATTGCTCTCTGGTATTGTAGTTAAAGCTGGTGCTTTTGCAATATATAGAACGATATTCTGGGGATTCTCAGGCAATGGAAACTTCCTTCCAAACACTTCAGTATTCATATCTTGGTTAGGTATCCTTACAATGATTGAAGGGAACTACTTAGTATTCTCTCAATTCAAACGGAAGGATATAATAGACTTAAAACGAATATTGGCCTATTCAACTACTGTACATCTTGGTTACGTGATTTTAGGCATTGGTGCTGGAACCGCAATTGGGTTAGAAGCTTCTGTTATGCACATCTTTACCCATTCATTAGGAAAAGGAGCTCTGTTTTTACTCAGCGGAACCATGATAGCAGCTGTAGGCTCAAGAGATATTCGAGATATGAAAGGATTAGGCAGAAGGTCGCCCTTTATTGCTATAGTCCTGACAACAAGTCTTTTGTCTCTAGCAGGAATACCCATAACAGGCGGTTTTGTATCAAAACTTCTAGTCATCCTATCAGTCTATGGTGGTAGTCACGATCAAATAATGAACCTTATATTGGTAATATTTGCTGTGATTAACTCTGTACTAGCTCTTGGAGGTTACTTATATATACTCAAATACATAGTATTTGACCCACCAGAAGCAAAAGCTGAGGAAAAACTAAAAATACCCAAATTTGAAGCAATTCCACTTACAATAATGATGGTAATTGTCATTCTATTGGGTGTATGGCCAGGAAAAGTCTTTGAATACATAGTCGATGCTGTTCAAGGATTGCTGCCTTTGTGGACTTAAAATTCCTTTTTTCTTTTCTTTTTCTTTTTCATTTTAATAGATATAACAAAAAAGATGGAACAATTTTCTTTTAAGATCGGAAGAGCACACGTCTGAACTCCAGTCACGTGGCCTT
>BPTO01000084.1 GCA_023705985.1 Candidatus Heimdallarchaeota archaeon
TACAAGTCTTTTTCGTGGTATTTATACAGCAATTTGTAGTTGTCTAGAATATTTTGCTTCATTTTTTCTTTGTCCCAAGTTTGTAGTGTGTATATTGCGAATACTTCATCAAAGAATTTAACTGTGCTTGGGTAGACTTTGTATGGGTTGCGATAAGTATGAATAAATTTTGCATTTGGAAACATTTCTAAGATATCAGGTATACGATAACTATTTGTGGGATTTTTTAGAAATAATTGCTTACCTTTGTGCCCTAAAGTAAGCATCTGAACCATATAATAATAAGATTTTTTCCATTTCTTTCGATGTTTAGGCATTCCTTCAAAAGTTAAAAAACTTGAATATAAGTCAAAATTGCGTGGAAAAATGAAACCTGTATAATACCCATACCTTGTAACTCCACTTAAAATATATTCTTCCTCCGTAGGTTCGTCAGCCCCCATAATCACGTTATCCATAGGTCTAACATCTGGCATTGACGCTTCAAGAATCCATCTAGCAATCTTTGGAAAAGCTAGATAGAAAGGAGAAGTATATCCTTCTATGTTTGAGACATAACCCTTAGACTTATCATAAGCCATTAAAGTCATCAAGTAAGTAGTTCCTGTTCTATAGTGACCAATAATAAAGATTGGATCTTCTTTAATCTCTGTATCCTTTATTTTGGAGTGAAACCTTATTTTTTGAATCAACGCTAAAGGTGAAATAACTAGTGCTAATCCAATGGCATACCAAAATCGTAACCAGTATTTTGGATGTACTCTAAATTTATTATCCCATAGAACCCTCAAGATATTAGGTAGAGTATAACCAGCGAGTGGCTCTTCTTTTACAATTAGCCATGTTTTATCATGTCCCATAATCACACAATCCTCTTTCAGTTTGTTCAAAGAAATAAAGAGGGTATATATATGCTTTTGACTGCAACGAAAAGACTTGACATCAAAATCAGAAAAAAAATCTTTATTTCTAATTTTACACTAATTTTCAGTTTCTTTATTATTTAAACTTTCTATTAATTTTCCGTAATCCTCAACCTTTCTTTCTTCGCTAGTTTCTTGAAGAACCAGAACATATTCCAAACATCCTCTTGCGCGTTCTCTTCGTTGTATCATGTCATCAATGTTAGTGGTGATATCAAGATGAATAACCACATCAGCAGCATCTAAATTAAGTCCCCTTCCTCCAACAGGGGTAAAGATTAATATTTCCGCATTTCCCTCTTCAAACTCTTTGAGAGTTATTCTTCTCAGGTCTTCTGGCGTTTTACCTGAAAGATATCTAACATTGGGAAAGTTTAGCTTTTTCAATAGTCTATATATTTGTTCTCCAAGAGCAAGATATCTAGTAAAAAGTAAAATTTGTGCTCCTCTAACTAAGTGATTATAAATAATCTCAACTGCAGTGTACACTTTGGGTTGGATAAATGCTCGAGTAATTGTTTCTGAAGGGTTGTCATAGAGTGGAAGATCAATTCTATAAGATATCATCTCTTTGCTTGCTTCAATAACGTCTTTGAAAAATTCTTTGTTTTCTTCAATTTCTATATATTTAAGAAACTCATTTGGAGTTGATTCAAGAAGAAGTAACCGCGAATGTGCAAACTTAAACAGTCTGAAGAAAGCATTGATTAATTCATCTTTGGTTTCTTTATCTTTAATCTGAAACCTTCCCACTCTTACCGGATATTCATTTTTAGCTGTCTGCAACCTCTCTACAATCCCTCCATAAGAGAGTTTAATTATCTCAAGACGCGAAAGTTTAGAATCAAGTAGTTTTTGGATAGTTTCAACTGGTTTACTTAATAAAGATGATAGTAAATTATCAATTTTGATGTAGTCTTCTCTTTTAATTTGATGCATTTTTGTAATAGTTTCATAAGGTGAAAGGTCAAGACGTTGCATCATATGGGTATTCTCATCTAACATTTTCTTAATAGCTTTAGCTTTTTGCTTATCTCTTGTTCCTGTCATAGCCAAGATGGGAAACATATTTCCTTGTTTTCTTATATGAAATAATGTATCAAAATACTTACTTAATCGAAAACCAGTCATATCTCTTGCAAGGAGATCGGTTGCTTCATCAATTACACACAAATCTATAGATTTGAGAATATCATCTTTCAATTTACTTCGCATTTCAAACCGATCTTTCATTATTGTTGTAATAGGCGCAAAAATAACTGAAGATGCTTCATACATCTTATGTTTTTGTCTTAAACTTAATCCCTTTCCTCGAGGGTCATATAAATAACCCAGCTCTTCTATAAAACCGAATTTTTTAGCCATGTCTAAAGCTTGACGACAACGCAAAGCTGCAGCTTCTCGAGCTGAAGTAAAAACAAATTTAGCTTTTGGTTTAACTTTCTTTATCGCTAAAAATGCTAGTAGCGCAATGATTGTTTTGCCTGTTCCATAAGGATAATTAAGCAAAATAGATTTTTCTGGTAAAATTTCAATGATTTCTTTAACAGCAGCTATTTGATAATCTCTTTTCTCAATACTTAGAAGGTCTATTGAAATGTCGAAATCATTAAGAAATTCCATGTGAAGCTAACCATCTTTCGTGTGTTGTTAACCTTTATTGCAAAAACATGAAAAAGATTCCTATTGTAAGGGTAACATCCAATTATTAGTTATACAATCGTATGTTAGTTATTATCCTTTACTGCTCTCATCAAAACGGATTCTAAAAATTCCAAGGCTTCTTTTGTTAGTTTTTGCTTGAATTCTTCTCTACTTTTGCATTTAATATCAAATTGCCTAAACTCTTGAATTTTAGAAGATGAAATTCCTACAAAAGCTAGACCAATAGGTTTTTTTGTTTTATTATCGCCTGGAGGAGCTATTCCTGTAGTAGAGAGACCGATAGTTGCATTTGCTATTTTTCTCACATTATTTGCCATTGCTATAGCTGTTTCTGGTGAATAAACACCAAAATTCTCAATTATTTTTTCCTCCAAATCAAGAATTCGCTTTTTTGATTCTAAACTGTATATTATAAATCCGCTCTTGAAATAGGAGGAACTCCCAGAAATATTTGTTATAGAATGGGCAATGAAACCTCCAGTACACGATTCTGCAGTTGCTAATGTCCAACCTTTACTTTGTAATAGTTTCCCTATTATCTCTTCAATGGAGCTCATTACAATGTTCTTATATTGGTCAGTCATAGATTTTTCGATTGTTAGTTTCTAAATCCATTTTTGATTTTCTTTAAGCCATTTAAGAGGGAGATCATAAAGTTCAGTCTTTGTTGCTTTCCAAACCTTCTTTTCTGAATCAAAGTTTCCATCATAGAAGTAGTATAACATGCTTTTACTGTGATCAAAATGATAAAACTGTAGATTCACACAAATGCCCCACAAAAATTCCCCAAATTGCGAAACGTACGATGGTGGAATATTCATTCTCCACATAAAACCATCATCTAATATTTCGAAACCAGTATCAAAAGGAATAGGGTGTTTTGTAATTAAATTGTATAATCTGTTTTTCTTTACCTCTGAACACTTACCTCTAAAAAGAACAAGATCAACGGGTTGAGTTTTCGACCGTGTATATAACAGACGATAATTTAGTAAATTGTTATTCAAAAAATGGATTCTTCGTGTTATTTGAACTGGTGTTGCATCAAATTCTTTTGCTAATTTAACATGAGGAACTTTTGTCCCTCTTGTTAATTTGTGTAACAGTTTGAGATCTAACTCCCTCAGTTGTTTCATGATATTTCGTTTTTTTGGTAATTTCTCCTGTAATTCATCTGAAGTTTCATGATATTTCTTTTCCCAAGAATCAATCTCCCATGTCCATTTTCCTATTTCATTGTCAAAAAACTGGAATTCAGGTTGGGTACTTGCTTTTATCTGTAGTGAAGGGATTTTTTCAAAATGTTCTATAATATTATATTCTTGAAGTTTCAGAAAAAGCGCATCAAGGTATTTTGAGGTTGTTACTGGCACATCAAATTGAAGGAATAACCCTTGTAAACTTCCCAGAATCCTATTTCTAAAAGTTGTAAAATAATGGAAATCAGCAAGTTTTTCAATAATTTCTACTCTTTTCAAATCAGAGATAGAAAGGAGGTAACTATTCGTTTCTAACCCTATGTTTTCAGGTTTATATTTAGCTCTACTTCCAATTATATATCCATTTTTAACTAAATACTGATAATGAGCTTTAGCAGTCTTATCAGTAATTTTTAGCTCCTTAGCCATCTGTGAATAGTTGGCATTAGGATTTTTTTGCAAGTATTGGAATAGATTATAATACGGAATCATATGCTTATTCCCCCCTAATATAGGTGGTAGTTCTATTATTACTAATATACACTTACTCCTATATACGGGTCGCCTTCGCTGCCGCCACTAGGAGGATCAAAAACAAGTACATCAGTAACAGCAAACCAGCCATTGCTATTTGAAACTATAGTAGCTTCAATAATGTAGTCCCCCGAAACAGTCGCGTAATTGTAGAATATGAGGTCTAAATAAACTGTTTCTTGTGATGCTATTATATGAAAAATTATTGATACTTCGTCACCTATAGGATTGGTTAGAATGATTCTGAGATAGTAATTTTCTGTATTTGAACTTGTCTTAACTGTTATAGTAATAGATGAGTAAATATCACAGCCAATGTAATAAGCGTCAGTGATGGTTACGGAATGTATCTCTGTTTCATCGGTGCGCGGAGGTCTAGCTGAAGTAGAATAAATACTAATACTAGATAAAAACAACACAAATAGGAACAATATTGAAACTTTTTTGAGATATTTCATCAATTGAAATTTTCTTTCTGAGATATTTAAATATTCCCGAGAATTTTCAGAAGGAAGATTAAAATGAAAAAAAAGTTGTAGAGTTAAACTCTACAATACCCTTGAACTATAGGTAGAAATCTGTCCCTGAATTACCATCAAATTCTTGAGGTGTATCGCCACCATCAAAGGGATATACAGAAGAGGCGTAGTCAAAAGTTGCTTCCATTGAAGCGGTGCCACCAAAATGTCCAATTAATGTATATTCAAGGAAGAAATATGTCCAAGCGCCATTTTCATAAGCGGTCATATCCCATCCATAGCCATCATCAGTACATGTAGTTGTCAGGTAGACTTTAGCAGCATTAGCATTTTGCATTAACTCATTCATTCCACCGGCATAACAATGATCTAGAAAGATGAAAGTATTGCTAACTGATGGTGCCATCATGGCTTCTAATTCATAATCATAAATTAGACCATCTTCTCCATCTTCGCCTGCTGATGTATCCCACATGCACAAGACTTGAACATAAACCCTGTCCCTTCTTCGACGAAGACCAATGTTAACTTGAGAACCATGACCAGAGCTAATAAACGCGACTATATCGTTCTCATCTGCATTTGCAACAATTGTTGCCCATGCATTTTTAACATTAATTTCACTTGCAACACCATCATACAATGGATAATTATCAGGTTGGGAGTCACCTAAGAGGGTGATTTGGTAGCCCAGAGGGCTTAAATAGTTATACCAATCAGTAGCATCTTCGTCACAGAAACTGAGGTCACTAATTGCTTTATAATCACTAACACCAATAATCAAAGCATACTTGTCAACAGGATCAAGAGCCTGTATTGAAGTAACTGTTGTGACTAATATGACTAAAGAGAGGATTCCAACTAACAAAACTTTTTTCTTCATTTTTATCACTTTGTAGGGTTAAGATAACCCTAATCTTATGATTCTCGCATTTTATTAATAAATCTATCGCAAAAAATCGGATAAGCCTTTAAAAATCACTCCGAAATATTTCAATATATATACTAATGTTATTATTGTGCGGGAGTAATTTCAATATTTTTATTACCGAGAAAATTGCGAATTCTGAAATCCTTCACTATAATAGTAGGATAATAACTTAAAAACCCCAAAAAGTTGTAAAAAAATCAACCTATATTTTATTTATCTTGTTAATTCTTTTCCATCCACGTACGACCTTTATGATGTGACATACCTGTTGCTGTTCCATCTGCTTTAATACCTTGTTCAAGTTCCTCTGGAGTAAGCCATTTCATTGACGGGTGTTCAGTGTTGTATAGAGCATTATAAGCTAGAGGAATATGCTTTGCGATTACGTGAGCACTAACATCTTCGGGGATATATATTTCTCCATCATGTTCCATAGCTATTGGACTTTCTAATTCCACTTCAACTTTCTTTGCTGTTGTATAGATGGTATTTTTCATCTTCTTATGTTCACCTTTGTGGATTGTCTTGATACCTTTGAGAGTTTGGAGTTTGGAAACATTTTGGGTAATAAAAAGATCAAAGAAATCATTTTGAGGATGAGCGTCAACACAACACAACATGCCGCCACCTACAGCTTTTCCTACGCCTATGGTTACGAACATTAACCTGAAATCTATTGGATCTCCATCATCAAGCCTTATTGTTCCTTTTCGCTGTTTCACTTGGATTAGTTTTTTTAGCGCTAATAATGTATATTTATTTGGGCCTTTTATCCATTTCATTTCTCCCTCATAATTTGCTAGATTTACAAGTGAAGATATCCCAAAGTCAAACACATTAGCAAAATACACTTCAAACTTTGTATCTGGATAGTTAACTTTGCCTACTGAAGCTGGGGCAACTGCTGTCTTATTAATTAGTGTTTTTGCAGAATTTTCTGGATTCCATGGCATTCCCAAACTTGTACACATATCATTTCCTGTTCCAAAGGGTAAAACTCCAAAAACTACTTTTTTACGTTTTTCCTCTGATAGTTCCATCAACCCGTTTATTCCTTCGTTAACAACTCCATCACCACTTACAATAATAATTCTATCAAAACCATCATTTACAGCTTGTTTAACTAGTTCTTGTCCTTGTCTTGCTCCAGTAGTTAAAACAACATCATAATCAATTTTACTATCCTTAATAACTGGTTCTGCTTTCTCCCACCTCTTTAAACACAGTTTTGTTCCTGCGTTAGGGTTAACAATAAATTTCCACTTATTAGAATCCATAAAAATCAGAACTCTATGTAATATATAAATCTTATACCAATTTAACAGCGGAAAGCAATCAATTTCCGAATATTTTTTAAAATCAAATAATAAGTCTCTAGCAAAATACTTTTAATTTTCTAAAACGTTAGAAATACATGAGAAACCTTTCCCCAACCAATTTTGAAAAACATCGTTTAGGAGTAGGTGGAATATGTGTTCATAAAGAAAAAGTTCTCTTAATTCAACATTCTTTTGGTATTAACAAAGGAAAATGGTCTATTCCTGGTGGATATGTAGAAATCGGAGAAACTTTATCTGAAGCGGTAGTTAGGGAAGTTCTAGAAGAAACGGGAGTGGAAACTCGAGTTTGTGGATTGTTAATGATGAGACATTCAACACAAAAAAAGACGAAAATAGGACTATTTCAGATTTATATTTAGTTTTCAGCCTAGATTATGTTGAAGGAAAAGCGGTATCTGATCATTTTGAAACCTCAGAAGCAAAATTTGTATCTATTAATTAATTAGAAAACTATAATCTATCAGACCTTTCAAAATATATCTTAGAAACAAGGATAAAATCTGTTGGGATGTATCTAGACGAATATCAACCAAATCAAGAAATTGTTAGTAAGCTCAATATTTTGAAGTATGAAGTGTTTGGATGATTGTTGCATAGGTCCTACACTCAGTTTTTAAGTATCAGATGATTTTGACTATTAATGATTTAGTGACTTACCTCACTTTTATCTAGTTCTTTTAATTGATTCATCTTTCCTCTAAGAAATGAAAAAACTACAGCAATAGTACACAGAGATGTAAATATAATAAAAGCTATTTTTGAACTCTCTAATAATTTAGCAGCATATTCTGGTGATTCAGAGCTAGTATCACCAATTAATACTGCAAATATTAGAGTTACAATACCTAAACTTAATGTTTGACCTATAGTTCTCATTGTACCTATTAAGGCTGAAGCCACACCAAAGAATCTTTTTGAAACTGAGCTCATAATTGAATTAGCATTGGGAGAGGAAAATAAACCAAATCCTAGTCCACCAAGAGCTAAACTAGCTATAATCAGGCTTATGTGCGAATTTTCATTCAGGAAGGTTAGTAACAACAGACTCACAAACCCTATTCCTACTCCTATAGTTGTAATTGTCTTGTGTTCAATAAAGTCTGAAAGTCTACCACCTATTGGAGACAGAATAGCTTGAACTATCGGTCTTGCTAATAGAATCAGTCCCGTTTGTTGGGGAGTAAATCCTTTTACTGATTGTAAATATAGACTCAACAGAAAAGAAACAGCTGAAGTTGAAGTGTAGAACGCAAAAGCTGAAAGATTAGCGAACGTGAAAAACTTGTTTTTCTTAAACAGTCTAAGTTCTAAGATAGGGTTATCTATTCTCCTTTCCCACAAAACGAAAGTACCAGCGCATATGATAGAACCACCAATCATTATATATCCTGGGTATTTTGGGAGAACTTTAAACCCGTAAAGAAGAAGAAAGAGAGTAGAAACGTAGATTAAAGATCCGATATAATCAAATGGTTCTTTTATTTCACTAGTCCATTCACCTTTCAACTTCCATACAATCAGAAGAGCAACTATTAATGCTAAGGAAGCAGTGACATAGAATATACTTCTCCATCCAAGATGTTGAGTTAAGACTCCGCCTAAAGAAGGACCTATGGTTAAACCAAAATAAACAGCTCCTATGTTATAACCAAATGCCTTCCCTTTTTCATTTGCAGGAAAAACAGATGTAAGAATAGCTGTACCTGTAGCAAAAACTAGTGCTGCACCAATTCCTTGTACGAATCTGAATGATAGCAGTGAATTTGCTGAATTAGCAAAACCTAGTGCAAGTGTAGCACTGGTGAATATTAACATCCCTATGAAATAGATTTTTTTTCTCCCATAAAGGTCAGCTATTTTACCAAAAGGTATCTGTAATAGTGCTGTAGCTAAGATAAAGATGGTAACAAACCAACTAAGTGTTGCTGCATCCATTTGCAGCTCTGCTCCCATTATAGGAGCTGCTACAATTATAGATGACCCACTGAAAGCCGAAATAAATGAAGATAGAGATATAATAATTAACACTATATTCCTTTGGTTAGTCGGTTTTCGTATGGAAGAAGCTTGATTCATAGGTAACAACAAAAATCTATTTACATAGGGGAAACAAAACAGTTGTTATTAATACTTTCTGTAATTTGAAATTCAAGGAAGTTACATATAAAACATTGTTAAAATGTAAAAGATGATGAAAAACTTGTTGCAATATTAAATCTCTAATTGACTTAATTTTTCATTTGTTGGAATACCGTTTTGATCCCAACCCCTTAACTTGTAATATTCTGATTTTGCGTTTTCAAGTTCTTCTTCCTTTATTATTTGTCCTTTAGCAGGTCCTTCAGGCATCTTCTCTTCGTAAAATCTCTTTGGTAGTACATCATTTTCAGCTGTTATGCCTTCACGAACGTTAAACATTCTTGTGAGATTCCATATTCTCTCACCAGTTAGAAGATAGCTCTCAGGTGTGTAGGAGAATCCGGTTGCAGCATTTAACATTTCAACCATTTCTGGGACATCAAAGGGCAGAAAATCACATAATACTAATGAAAAACACACAGCTCTCTCATCTTGATTTTCTTTAACAAATTTTGGTACTCCTTCGAAGGAAAATCGTTTAAGATCACCTCTTAGTTCAGCTGATGGCGTCCAACAACGTTGATGACATGCTCCACGATCAGATGTCGAGTATGCTAAAGCCATTCCAAATGAGCCACGTGGTTCAATACCTGCCAATTCTAAACCTTTTACTTGAATTGCAAAATCGATAGTATTATGTCCAAGTATATTGGCTGCAGCTAAAGAACCCTTTGAGAAAAATTCTCCTATTCCTTCCTTTTCAGCTATAAGTTGAAGCATTTTGTGAACAGCATCGTCATTACCGAATTTAAGATCATCAATATCATTCTGTTCTAATATGTTTTTTTCACTACATTCCATTGCAAAGCTTATAGTTGCGCCAGAAGTTATAGTATCCAAACCTAAATCATCACACATTTGACTTGCTTTTGCGATAGCCGCTAAATCTTTTATTCCACAATTTGACCCCAACAGTGCTGTAGTTTCATATTCAGGACCTTCTACTTCTAGTCCCGCAAATTTTCCTTCTTTGAATTTAGTCATTTTTCCACAAGCAATAGAACACCCATAACAAGCTTTGTGTGCAGTAACATATTTTTCTTTCATTGTTTCCCCAGAAATTGCTTCTGCATTCTCAAAAACACCAGATTGATAGTTTCTTGTAGGGAGGAATCCAGCTTCATTGGACATACTAACCCACATCATTGTACCGATATCATGTCTGTGTTTCACTCCTGGATTAGCACGCACCTTCTCTCTTAAAATACGTGTTAAATCCTTGAATATTTCTTCTTCACGTGCCTTAATCTTAATTTTCCCTTTTACAACAACAGCTTTGAGATTTTTTGAACCCATAACAGCTCCAGATCCTCCCCTTCCTGCCATGTGAGAGTTATTTGTCATTATATTTGCGTATGTGACTTGATTTTCTCCTGCTGGACCAATAGAAGCTACTTCAGCTCTATCGTGCCTTTCTGATAAAATCTTCTCTGTTTCAAAAGTCCCTTTACTCCAAAGATCATCAGCTGAAAGTAATTCCACTCCATCTGAAGTTACATTTAGATATTTTGGCGATTCAGCTCTACCTCTAAATAGTATATAATCGAAACCTGCTCTTTTCAATCTATGACCAAATTTACCTCCAATTTGGCTATCAAGGAAAATACCTGTGTGAGGTGACTTAGTAACAATGGTCCATCGTCCTGATGTTTGAGCTGATGTTCCTGAAAGAGGACCTGTCATAAAAAGAATTATATTTTCTGTACTAAGTGGGTCAACCTTAGGTTTTAACTCATCGTAAAGAATTCTTGCACCTAAACCTTTACCACCAACATATTTTTCAGCTAATTCTAAGTCTAATTCCTTTTCATGTATGTACTCTGTTGTTAGGTTTATATCCAAATACTTGCCCATGTATCCCATAATTGTCACGTTTTTTGATATTCTACTTAACTAATCGATTAATATCTAATATGTCTGTTAAGACAGAGTAACCAGTTGGTAATTTTCCTGCACCGGGTCCAACAATTGTAACATCCCCTAGATATTTTGTAGTGTAAGTTAAAGCGTTAATTGGTCCCATAATGCTAGCCAAAGGGTGATCCAAGGGTATTTTTTCTGGTTTAACATATGCTTTAACAGAACCATCTTCCTTTATTTCAGCTCCAGCTATTAATTTCCACCTATATCCTTCTTCTTTAGCTTTTTTGATATCTTCGGAAGTGATTTTTGTAATTCCTTCGCACGGTGGTTCATCTTTGCTTAAATTTGCTCCCATGACTGTGTTTGCTAAAATGACTATTTTTCCAAGTGCATCATACCCTTCCACATCAGCTGTTGGATCTTGTTCTGCATAACCTAATTCTTTAGCTTGTTCTAGTGCTTCGTCATACCCTAAACCTTTTTCCATTTCTGTAAGGATATAATTAGTTGTACCATTAACAATTCCTTTAGCTTTTGTAATTCCAGCTCCAGCTAAATTGTATAAACCCAAATTCAACGCTGGTGTTCCACTTAGAACTGTACCTTCATAACGCATTTCTACACCATTCTCTTTAGCTATATCGAGGAGTTTTCTAACCATTAACGCAATAGGACCTTTATTTGTCATAACAACATGTTTTTTGTTTTTTAATGCGGTTTTAACATGTGTTATTGCAGGTTCTCCTGTTTTAAGATCTGTCCAAGCTAATTCTAGAATGATGTTTGAATTAGTATCGGTAATAGTTTTCAAACTATCCCAACCTTTTATTCCACTAGGATATTCTTCTATTTTACCAGTACTATTTACCAAATCAAGGAGTTTTTTGATATCTAATCCATTTTCATCGTAGACAGAACCTTTCATCGTGTCAGAAATTGCTACAACTTTGTATTCAAAATTATGATTCTCTTTGAGTTCATTCTCTTGCTCTAAGAGTATTTCTGCTAAGCCCTGGCCTACAATGCCAAAACCAATAAATGCAATATTAAATTCCATTATTTTCGCCTGTTAGCTTCTTTTAATAATTACTAATATTTTAGAAATTTAACTTATAAACTTGGTGAATTATAGATAAAAGGAAAAATCATCTACTTTTATTACATTCAGTAGATGGTCAATTCTTTAGAGTACAAAAAGAAAATTATTCAAAACTTTCCTTGATTTGCTCCATTGCTTGCTTGATATTTTCCACAGATGTTGCATAACTGAATCTTAAGTACCCTTCACCATAAGGGCCAAAAGCTGATCCAGGTAAACAACAGACGCCAGCTTGGTTTAGGATATGGTCTGCCATTTCTCTTGAATTCATCCCTGTCCCTTTAATACTTGGAAACGTATAGAACGCTCCTTGTGGTGTTAAGCATGAGAAACCTGGGATTTCATTCAAACCTTTGACTATCGCATCTCTTCTCTCTCTGAAAGCTTTCATCATCTCTTTTAGTGGTTCTTGAGTGCCTTGTAAGGCTGTTATTCCCGCTTTTTGCACAAAAGATGTTGTACATGATAAAGCATTAATCATTAACAATCCCATCTTTTCTATGATTGGTTTAGGTCCAATAACGTAGCCTAAACGCCATCCAGTCATAGCATACGATTTAGAGAACCCATCAAGTATGATGGTTCTTTCTTTTGTCTCGTCACGTACAGTTACAGAATGAAATTTCGCGTCGTAAAGCATCTTTGAGTATATTTCATCTGATAAAACGAAAATATCCTTTTCTTCTGCAAGTTCAGCAATTTGATCAATTTCACTTTTAGACATCACTGAACCAGTAGGGTTTTGTGGACTATTCAAAATGATTAATTTTGTCTTATTAGTGATTTTTTCGGCGATATCATCAGGATTTAATCTGAACTCATTTTCTTCCTTAAGAGCGATAGGAACATCGCCTGCATTAAGATACTTTACCACACTTCCATAAGTGGGGAAGCCAGGATCAGGATAAATTATATCTTCTCCTGGATTAACTAAACTCATCATTGGGAAGAATATGCCTGGCTTTGCCCCAGGAAGTATTAAGATTTGATCTACATCTGGACGAAATCTTCTGCTGTTTTCTATCTCGTCTTGGATTACTTCTTTAAGATCTAGAATCCCTGTTGCAGATACATATCCAGTGAAATTTTCTTCTATAGATTGATATGCTGTTTCTTTGATATGTTGCGGTGTAGGGAAGTCGGGCTGTCCAATCTCAAAATGGAGAACTTTTTTCCCCTCACGTTCTAATGTTTGAGCTTTAGCGAGATATTCAAATGCTCCTTCTCCAAGGATTCTATACATCCCATCTGCCATTTTTTTCATAACAATACACTGTTTTTATTTATGATGAAGGTTACGTGCAGCAATAGCATCTGTTCCGCTTT
>BPTO01000085.1 GCA_023705985.1 Candidatus Heimdallarchaeota archaeon
CACCGAGATCTACACTCTTTCCCTACACGACGCTCTTCCGATCTACCTCTAATGTATGATAGTATTCAAGGAATAAAACAAGATTTTGGATTAATTTTTACGTTTGTTATTATTACTATTACCTTGCTTCTATTTGCTTTTATGAGAAATATTTTCGTGTCTAGCAGGGTTTTAATTACTATATTAATCTCCTTAGGGTTAAATTTAGGACTTTTTTCCTTATTGAGCTTCTTGTTTCTAGGTGGTTCAACATATTGGATAGTACCTCTAATTTTGTTTGCTGTTCTTACAGCTTTAGGCTTAGACTTTGATGTTCTGTTTCTCGGAATTTTTATGAATTTATACAAGAAAACTGAGGATATAGAACAATCTATATTAGATGCTATTAAACAAACAATGAAAAATATCTCAATTGCCGGTGTTGTAATGGCTGCAACCTACATGGGGCTTATGTTTACTTCCTCTATTCATATGAAACAAATAGGACTCGGATTGGGTATAGGTATTCTTGTTGATGTTTTTATTATACGACTATTTATAGTTCCTCCTGCAATTATACTATCTGTCAAGCGAATGAAAATTACAAAACCAAAGGTGAAATAGGTGAAAAGTAAAGCAATCATTTTGATATTATTCTTAATCTACTCACTATCACCAATACCATATTCTGAATCAGCTTCATCCTCTTTCTCTAGGAATTTTAATTATGAAAATCAAGGTTACAAAATATGTTATAAAATAGTACAAGGTGAAAATCTACAGAATTTGTTTACAGATTTAGGGTTTGATATTGATGGTTCTTTAACCGATTCAAATCTTTACATTCTCATAAAAAATAAGAAAAAAGAGCTAAGGGACATCTATTATATCGAATCAAATAAGTCTTATCCCACGTTTGTAGACACACTTTCTATAGAAAATTACATCATAGTCACGAAACCAGTGAATATCAACTTTGATACAAATGGTGATTTTATGTCAGATTTAATTGGTTATAATTATAATGCAACCAGAACAGGGATTGTTGGTGCTGAAATCCCCGCTAATAGCACATTATATGTTCCTAGCATTTTTACCGATATATCTAGACCTAATTTTGCATCTCTGATAAATGAATTAAACTTTTTTGATTTTCTTCCTTTAGTACTGGATACAGATTATGATCGCTATGAAGCAGAGTTTAGTATATTGATGTTGAACAGCTCATTTTCAGTGAATATTTATAATCAGGGATATGATGATTTCACAGTATCATTGGAAGCAAAACTAGATTTTACGATATCAGTTAAAGCTGTTTGGAATAAAGAAAGTGGTTTGTTAAAATCTCTCTTAATGTATCTAAATTATGAAAACAAATCTAGTTCTTTTGTTTTAACATATGAAGATTGTTCTATAATCTCATCTCCTGCTGATGACGATGTTGTTAATTTCTTTATTACTAACAGTGATGCTTCGTATGAAATGTATAAGCAAAAAAACAGTACTGAAGACGGTCTTATAGTTCTAACAGACTGGTTCAAAAGTTTGAATCAAAGTAATGGATTAAAATTCGTAATTTTTTCATCTGGTTTGGACTTGTCAAAATCTTTGTATATTTATAATCCTGAAACTAAAGATTATTATGGTCCTTCTAATCCAACGCCTTTGCATAGAACGATAGTTTCTCTAATTGAACCTTGTGTTTTACCAACATGGCAAAGATATGCAGGCTATGTTACTTTGATTCAAAGTCTGTTCTTAGAACTTTATGAAAAAATAAATGGTTTCCAGTTTGAGATTTCAGATTCGTCTCATTCAGTATTCACTCTTGAAAAGCTTGATTTAAGATTAGAGTATACTACAGAAAATCTTCTGAACAATTTATTATGGGATTTTTCAGTTAAATATCAAGAAAATAACACTCTATATTTTTATAAAAGAAACGATATACAAGAATATTATATCAACTCGAGTGGATGGTTATCCTATTCAGCTATGGGAAAATTACTCGGTTTTTCAATGACATTCAACATGATTAATTATTGGCTGTATGATAATTTTGACGAATTAGAGGAAGATTATGTCTATGAACATTATTACCATGAGATTGAGATAGAATCAATACCTGAAAATCTTACTATACCAGGATTTCCAAAAACTACACAAGAAACTCCAACTCTACATATATTAGAGATAAGCTTTTATGTTTTAATTACTTGTGCAATATGGAAGAAAAAGCGAAAAATGATGGGATTAAAGTGAAACATGATTTATCGAAAATAAGAAAATTCGTGCTAGATACAAATTTCTTCATTAGTGGTTTCGAGAAAAACCCATCAGATTTTCAATTATTTCTTCAAATAATCTCTGATTTAGGATTAGAAATATATGTCTCCAATCACATTTTACAAGAGTTAAGATGGTACTTAAGGAGGAGAATAAAGCCACCAATTCAAGTTAAACAAATCTCAATGAAAGAAATTAGAATTTTTAGAAAAGAATTGACTAAAAAAGACATTCATACACCCCAAATAGTTGATATTTCAAACATAGTAGTTGCAGATGAAGTAAAGGGAGTCGTAGTTTCAAGCGACCTTCAACTCGTAAGGGCTTGTGAAAAACTGGATATTCCTGTTCTTATCAGTTCTTCTTTTGTATTTTTGTTGAGGAATGCTTGTTCTCAAGACAAACAATTTACATTTTTAGAAAAATTATATGATACTATTTTGTCCGATGAAATTCGACATTCAGTGGATATGCAGCAATTCTTTGATCCTGTAACGAGAATTAAGAAAATTCAAGAACATGCCTTAAATGTGTTAGAGAACTATACACGAAAACCACGAAAAATAGAACATACAGAAGTAGAGCACTTTCATGCTATTCAAGAAGAAAATAGATTAATAGATTTAATGAATGAAATTGAATTTGAATTTCCAAATTATCTAGAACAGTTAAAAATCGGTAATTTGGAAGAATTAAAAGTAGAATTAGGAGATATCTACACTGCTCTGGCTGACTTATCATTAGACTTAAGAATTGCTTTAAAGGATAAAGAAAGTTATACAGAAGAATTAGCAATAAGGTTAAGAGCTAGAATTCTATATCTTCTTAGTATTGTTGAATTCACACTTCTAGACTTTCAGAGCCTAGACGGGCATATAAATATATTAACTGAACTTTCAACAATCTTTCCTTCACTGGTTTCAGATATCTATATGGATTTACACTTTTTAAGAATGGTTTATTTGCTAATTACTAATCAATATGAGAGGCTAGCGAGCTATTATTCTGCGAAATTTCTAATATTGTGCAAGACTGAAAACAGAGATGATCTCTTTGGATTAATTCGAGCTGTAATACTAGCATCAACAATAATTGAAAGCGGACTAATGGATAAGAAAGCATCCACAGAAGGGAAAGATGAAATAGCACTATTAATTCAGCTTGGTTATATCTTTCTTCGATTACAACAAAATGAGCTTGCTTTACTAATTCTGCTACAAGCTCATTACTTAGCAGTTAATATAAAGGCGAAAATCCTTGCGAAAGATAGTCTAGAATTATTAGTCATTCTACATTATTCTATTAAAGAAAGATGTACAGAGGAAATAGAACAAGGAATTGATGACTTAAAGAATCTGGGCGTGTTTGATGTTCCCAATATAAATAGAGCTGACAAAAAAGAATTACAAGATCTGATAACTCAAGAATATCTTCCAATTGGAAGCATTAGATCTGAATTACAAGAATGGTTCTATATCTATCATTATACGACAAAAGAAATTGATGGAGAAACATACTCTATTATTCTTCTAAAAAACCCTTATTTTGCTCCAAACATCGCTCTTATGACTAAAACTACTCTTCCTATACGTGATGTAAGACCAGGAAGACAAATTAGGATTTATGATGGAAATATAAAAGTGTCACTTCCAGAAGATCTTGATTCAATTGATGATCATAAAATTGATCTTGTGCTCCAAATAGATGAGAAAGAAAGTAAATTTATTTTTAGAGGATTATTCGGTATGAAAATCCTCATTTGATTTCTTCTTTCCATTTGTTTATTATGTCAATCAGCTCTGTAGGATTAAGGGGATGACGCTTAATTTTTTCTATTTGTGTTTTCATTTCATGACGAATCCTTGGTGATATTTTTGCAGTCTCCAAGAGCGTATCCCTTGCTTTAGTGATAGCACCTATTATATCTTCTTTGTTCGAACCCACGTAAATAACTGTTGATAATCTTTCGAAAATCTCTTCTGTCTTTAACCCAGTCCATTCTTCTGTTACATCCGTTTTAACTGCAAATTCTGATGTAACAGGAGAGTATCCTTGTCCAACCTGTTTAATATTTCCCTCTTGAACAAGCCTAAAAAGAGCACTTGATACTTCTTCCTTGTTATCGGGTATTTCTCTTAATATTTCTTCAATAGACAAAGGCATTTCATCTTTTAATAGAACTCCAATTAACTTTTGTTCCAAAGTACCATCTGTTGAACAGTATTTCAATAAAGTCTTCAAGGAGTTAATAAAATCATCACTTGTAGGTTTCTTATAAAAAACCATGATTTTATTCAGAAGTTTGTTTAATTCGCCATAAATATCGGGTTTACTTTCTAACTCTTGGATTTTTTGAGTGGAAATGTTTCGTGTTTTACTTAATTCTGCGTCTCTTTCCATGATTTGCATCTTAAGCTCATGTTCTCTATCTTTTCGAGCTTCCTTATCTTTATCAGAGTAAAGCCTTTGTTCTTCCAATCTTTTTGAATAGTTTTCTAATTCTTGATCTTTATTAACTATGATTTGTTGAAGCTCTACTATTTGTTGTTCTAATGCCTCTATTCGTTGTGATTGCTGAGCGATTCTTTGTTGCAGTTGGTTGATAAATTGCTGCTGTGCTTGTTGTTGCAGCTTCAACTTTCGAACATCAGTTGTATTTTCGTCTTCCCCATAAGGAGTATGGACCATTCCCCAACACCTAATATGTATTGATATATCGAAACAAATAAAGTTATGCTTTCATTTGAGTTCCAATATTTCCCTAACAATTGTCTCGAATTCTTTAGTATTATTATCTATTGTACTATAAGGCCATCTTTCATTTTCTGTGCTTATTACATAATCAGCATTAGCTATGACGTTTCCTACTCCATATCCAAGCTCTTTTCTGTTACGAGCTAGAAAATTGTCAAAATCTTGGAGAATTTTATCTTCTTCTGCCTTTGCACCACTTGTTTCTGCAATACGATCAAGATTACTTAACCTTCTAAATCGCGTTTTAATTGAAGCGTGAAAAGCTATAACAAAAACATTATCATCTCCAAAGTGTTTTTTTAAGACTTCAACTTCCGATTCAGCTCTAATACCAGACAAATTTACTCCAGGTATATCTTTGGGTAGTTTTTCGACTTTTTTTATTAAACGCTCTGTAAAATAACTGTCTGAAATCTTTTTACATTCATCAGTTACTAGCTTGATGTTCTCTGGAGTGAATTGTAAGCCTCTTTGAGTAACTTCATCAAGAACTTCAGCTCCTGTTTCATACAAGGGCATATTGTATTTAGGACCAATAACTTTAGCATATGTGGTCTTACCAGAAAGCGCCAAACCTACAAGAATTATAACTTTCATAGAAGTAAATAAATTATGATATATTTAATTTTTTTGTATTTAGTGGCCAGAGAGCTCCAGTGCTTCATTGCTAGCCATAGCATCGCTCCGCTGGTCTATGAGGCTCTGGCCGAGATTATCTTAAGTTATTAATATAAAAAGCCCTTGATAGCTTTCAAGGGGAAAAAGTAATGTAATGATAATGGATTAATTAGAAAAATAGTCTGCCTTTCAATACTAGAATAGAATTTCCAAAGATTTCAACTCTGTTGCTTTTCAATAATTTGACAACTAATTCTCCTCCTCTTTCAGACATTTGAAAAGCCCTCATGTCCTTTTTTCCTAGCTTTTCAGCCCAATAAGGTGTAAGTATGGTGTGTGCTGAACCTGTTACTGGATCTTCGTTTATCCCCACCCAAGGAGCAAAAAATCTGGAAACAAAGTCATAACCATTATTCCCCTCAGAAGTTATGATAATCCCTCTAATACTCATAGCTAAATCTAATTTTTTCATTCTTTCATAATCTGGGAGAACATTATTTACAGCTTTTTCATCTCTGAGTTCAATTAATAGATCTGTTAGCACTTCACTATATGCTGCGTCAACATAATCTGTAATTCCAAGTGTTTCTAGAAGTGCTTCTGGTGGGTCTATTTTTTTAGGTTTGTTTTCTGGAAAATCTAGTTTTACACCCTTATCTGCCTTCTGTGCTTTCAGAGTTCCACTTAATGTGTTAAAAGAAATCTCATCAGATTCTATTTCTATTTCATAAAACAATAGTGCAGCTGATGCCAAGGTTGCGTGCCCACAGAGAGAAACTTCATTTTTTGGTGTAAACCAACGGAGCTTAAAACTGTTCTCTGTTTTAAGATTCCTCTCTTTGTTAACATAAATAAAAGCTGTTTCCGAAAGATTCATCTCGGCTGCAATTTCCTGTAATATTTCATTATTATAATCCTGATCTATTAGACAAATAGCAGCAGGATTTCCTTTGAACGAAATTTCTGTAAACGCGTCAATTTGATATATGGGAATTGAATAACTCACCTCTTTCATATTATCAAAAAACAAGAATTTTCCAAGTTAATTATCTTTTCTCTTATTATCTTCTCTACTTGCTTCATATTAGAAATCAAGGAAGCACTTCTTATGTTGTGTCGCTGCTAACAAATTCTATTATTATAATACTCCAGCAACCTATGCTGAGAATGAGTGAAAGAAACTCTTTACAACTTGAAAAAATATCTAGACCGCAAGAATAAAAAAATGAGTTGAATTCATATTTGTGATTTTCATAATAATTATCGAAAGAACCCAGTTCTTGTTTACGCGTTACGGCGTTTCTATTAAGTAAACAAATGGGAAGTTTTATATATCAGTAGTTGACTAATGGTATTGAACAAAAAGTCTCATACTATCTTTATTGTTAATAAAGCGATGAGGTTAGATACTATGTCGAAGAAAGATGATTCGAATGAAGAGCTTATTGAAGTTGATGTAGGTGTAGAATTGGACTCTGAAGAAATTCTTGAGCAAAATGCGCAAGAAGAATCCGTTCCTGATCCTGTAGCTTTATTTCGTTCTAAGATTCAAATGTTAATTGCTCAAGATTTAGATGTTGTTGAGGATATGGTTGTTGATTTTTATACAGAGCTAGAGGAAACAAAGAAAAAGCGAGATGACTATCTTGCCACAGCTCAAAGGGTTCAAGCCAGTTTTGAAAATTTCCAAAAACAACAAGTGAGACAACAAGAATGGAATAAACTTCTTACTAAATCTGATATTATTAAGAAGTTTCTAACAATCTACGATGATATTGAAAGAACAAATGAAAACTTATCCCAAAATCCCAATGTGAAAAAAGCACAAGAAGCAGTTTCTATGGTTTTTGAGAGCCTTAAAACTATTTTTGATAATCTGGGTCTAAAGATAATAAATCCTGATAATGAGATATTTAATCCAAAATACCATGAAGCAATTCACTCTATTGAGATGGATGACAAAAAAGAACAATCAATAATAGAAGTATCATCAAAAGGTTTTACACTTGAAAATTTAGTTGTTAGGCCTGCTAAGGTTGTTATTTCCAGAAAAAAACAAGTAAAAACTATAAAAAAATCACAAGAAAACAATGAAAACGGTGAATGATTATGGCAGAAGAAGAAAAAAAGAAAAAAGAGTTAGTGGTTGGTATCGATTTAGGTACAACTAATTCCGGGATTGCTTATGTAGTAGGAGGAAAACCCGAAATCATTCCAAACTCAGAAGGTGGACGACTTACGCCCTCTGTTATAGCATTTAATGAAGACGGTACTCGAAATGTAGGCATTCAAGCAAAAAGGCAAACAATAGCATTGCCTGATAGAACAGTTCGTAGTATCAAAAGAAAAATGGGTACTGAGTACAAATTTGAATTGGATGGCAAAATGTTAAGACCTGAAGAACTCAGTGCAATGATTTTGACTAAAATGAAAGAAGACGCTGAATCTTATCTTGGGGAACCAATTAAAAAAGCTGTAATTACAGTTCCTGCATATTTTAGTGATTCTCAACGTCAAGCTACCAAAGATGCAGGAGAAATTGCTGGTTTAGATGTTTTAAGAATTGTAAATGAACCAACGGCTTCAGCATTAGCTTATGGTTTAGATAAAGAGAAAGCTGAAAAAGTTCTAGTCTTTGATTTAGGTGGCGGAACCTTTGATGTTTCAATACTTGAACTTGATGATGGTCTCTTTAGAGTTATAGCTACCAGTGGAAATAATCTATTAGGTGGAGACGACTGGGATGATATAGTAATCGAATGGATAGTAGAAGCATTCAAGAAAAAAGAAGGTATTGATTTATCGAAAGATTCCAAAGTAATGCAGAGACTCAAAGATGCAGCAGAAGAAGCCAAAATTGAACTTACTTCAAAATTAAAAACTAAAATAAACTTACCCTACATAACAGCTGATGCTAGTGGTCCCAAACACTTAGAACTTGAACTAACAAGAGCAAAATTTGAAGATATGACACAGGACTTAGTGGAGAAATGTCTGAATCCTTTAAAAAGCGCAATGGAAGATGCTAAAATGAAACCAAGTGATTTGGATAAAGTTATCCTTGTTGGAGGAGCTACAAGAATGCCTATGATACAATCAATGGTCAAGGGGCAATTATCTAAAGAACCCTATAAAGGAATAAATCCTGATGAAGTAGTTGCTCTTGGTGCAGCAGTTCAAGCAGCTGTATTAGCAGGTGAAGTTAAGGACATCCTCCTTCTTGATGTTACACCATTAACACTAGGTTTGGAAACTCTTGGTAGCGTAATGACTACATTAGTTGAGAGAAATACTACAATTCCAGTTACAAAGAAAAACGTGTTTACAACTGCAGCTGATATGCAACCAAGTGTTGAGATTCATGTCTTACAAGGTGAAAGACCAATGGCACAAGATAATATAACACTTGGACGTTTCCAATTAGTTGGTATTCCACCAGCTCCTAGAGGCGTTCCTCAAATTGAAGTATCCTTCGATATAGACGCTAATGGCATTTTACAAGTTTTTGCAAAAGATATGGGAACCGGGAAAGAACAAAGCATCGTAATTCAATCATCATCTCTTTCCGATGAAGACGTAGAAAAAATGAGGGTTGATGCTGAAAAATATAAGGAAGAAGACATGAAACGTAAAGATCAAGTGGAAGCTCATAATGCAGCTGAACAAACAATATACTCAACGGAAAAATCTCTTAAAGATTTAGGAGACAAAGTAGAAGAACAAGAGAAAACCACAATCGAAGAAAAAGTAGAAGCACTAAAAGGTGTCATGGATTCTGAAGATATTGAAAATATAAAAAGCAAAACAGAGGACCTTTTACAAGAAATGATGAAAGTTTCTCAACGAATTTATGCAGCTACTGGAGGACAACCTGGCGCTCCTGGTGCAGCTCCTGGTGCAGCTCCTGGTGCTGATTCTGATGCTACAGGCGCCCCACCTCAAGATATAGATGAAGAAAACGTTATCGATGTTGATTATGAACCAGCTGACGATGAATGATCACCTTAAAAACCATAATCGATAACGTTTTTATTCCATCTTCTTCTTTTCTTTCTAACCAATCAAACAGAGCATGGACTGAATAGAAATGTCACGAAAGTCAAAGCGAGATTATTACGAAGTTCTGGGTGTATCACGTGATGCTAGTGTTGACGAGATAAAAAAATCTTATAGAAAAATAGCTATGAAATATCACCCTGACCGAAATCCCGATGATCCTGATGCCGCTAATAAATTTAAGGAAGCTACAGAATCACTTGAAATATTATCAGATTCTGAGAAAAGAGCATCTTATGACCGCTTTGGTTTTGCCGGTGTTCAATCAGATTATGCTAATGTTAGTCCATATGATGTTTCTTCATTCTCAGATCTAATTTCTTCTATTTTTGGAGGAGATATCTTTGGAAACTTTTTTGGGGGAAGGCAGACTCAACGTGCTACAGGACCACAGAAAGGTTCTGATTTGGTTATGAATTATAGAATAACTTTTGAAGAAGCTATATATGGAACCAAGAAAGTAGTTGAAGTTCCTATCAAAAAAGAGTGTCCAGCGTGCAAAGGAACAAGAACTAAAGAAGGTTCATCACCTAAAGTTTGTACTACATGTCAAGGATCTGGAGTTGAAACAGTAACAAGACAAATGGGATTTACAAGGTATATCTCGCAACAACACTGCTCTACATGTAGAGGCCAAGGTGAAATAATAAGTAATCCTTGTCCTGTTTGTAGAGGATCAGGTCGTTCAAAAGATAATGAAAAAATCAAACTAGAAATCCCAGAAGGGGTAAACTCTGGGTTTAGATTGAGAATTAGAAAAAAGGGAGAAGAAGGGCGAATAGGCGGACCTAGAGGGGATTTGTATATTAGAATAATGGTAGATGATCATTCATTCTATAAACGAGAAGGAGACAACATCTATTCCGAAATTTATATTCCTTATTCTATTGCTGTTTTAGGTGGATATATTACTGTTCCTACTCTTTACGGACCTGAAAAATTGAAGGTACCTTCTAAAACTAGTGAAGGGACGATTTTAAGGTTAAAAAGAAAAGGTGTAAGCCGTAAAACAGAATATGGGATTAATCATGGTGATATGCATTATTTTGTCCATATAGATATTCCTAAGAAACTATCTACTGAACAGAAAAGTTTACTTGAAAAAATGAATGACATTTACACAATGCCTAGTAGTCAAGAGAAACTGTTTCAAGATTTAATATCACAATCAAAAAAATATATGAAAAAATAATCATTTATCATTCCTTTTAGGGAATACTTTTTTATTTCCGTATGGTGAATAGAGAAATAATGAGTGAAGATTTTGTTCGCTGTCCAAATTGTGGTAACCTGAATATTATTGGAACAAATCAGTGCGTTTTTTGCGATACTGAACTTCCAGATACAGGAGATGCTGAAAGAGGAGAGATAGAAACTTTTCCATGTCCAGGGTGTAAATCAGAACTTCCAACTACTGTTGCATCATGCCCTATCTGTGGTTGGATTAATGAAGCTGTTAAAGATGCAGTTGAAGAACCATCTAGAACACCTGATATTCCTGAAGAAAGTTCTATACCAGAGTTACCAATTATTCCAGATGAAGAGATAGTGGAGAAAAAGAAAGAAGCAGTAATAGATGAAGAAGAACCTAGTTGGACATTTGGTAGAATCACAGTTTTATCCTTGATTATAGTAGGACTTTCTCTTGCTCATTATGGCTTGAACATATTGCTCTCATTTGTGTCTATTGATGTAGTAAATAGTAATGTCCAGCTATATCCAAATATAAGCGAACCATTAAGTAATTACATACATTTTAACCCGTTATCAATATTATTAAATGTGATTCTCTTAATTCTAGTTGGATATTTTATTAGTAAAATAGCTAGAAAATACTTTGAATCGGAAAAAAACATCATATACTTCATTGCTTTGATAGTATTTGTAGACATTATTATCAATTGTGGAGCATCTGCTTTGCTAATATACATTCTTTATGTTACAGGTTCTCTCGGTGATGTTTTACTCATCTATCTTGTTGGAGCATTATTCATCTTTGTAGTTTTCAGTGTAATGACACTATTTCTGCCACTAATAGCTGGATCTTTCCGTTTCTATAAAGGGATAGATCGAATCTTTTATCCAAGAAAATATAAAATCTCTATTTAGGTGGATTTAGTGCTTTTCGACGATAAATTAAGTAAAATACTAAAACATGAGATTTTAGCAATAAATTCCCACCTTCCAACGAAAAGAGTAAGTCTATCTGAAGCTATTGACGGAAAGACCGATTATATTACAAGAGACAATTCAAAAGTAAGTTTAGATCAAAAAGAGATAGAAATTCTTAACTCTCTATGTCCTCCTAGTAGAAGAAGAAGCGTTTTGTTACCAATAATAGTTGTTAGAAGAAGAAATTTGGGAGCTGGAGCTTATGTCATTACTGGAGAACTTTTAGATCAATATCTAGTTCTGAAAGCATTGGACAAAATTGAAGATGATTGGGAAAGATTTAAGGATTCTAAAGAAGGAAAACTATCCATATTGTATAAACCAGAATTAACTGAACTAAGAAAAAAGCTTCCAACATGTACTGTTTTAGGCTTTTCCTAGACTAGGTGAATTTAATGACAGAATATAAAATATCAAAAGAGAAACATTTAGAAAGAATTGATAAGGTCAGAGATATTGCTGAAAAAAAGCATTTGAGTGGGATTATTTTTTTCAAACCACTATCTGTATATTACTTAACAGGTTACCATTTCATTGCAACGGAGCGTCCTATTTGCTTCGTTCTTCCAGTTGCAGACGAACCTTGGTTTTATATCCCACGGTTGGAAGTTGAGCATTTAATAGAAAAAATACCTTGGATTAACAGAGAAAACTATTTCGAGTATCCAGACTTAAAACATCCTGCAAATATTTTTAAAGATTTATTGAATGGAAAGGGTTTAACAAAAACTGAAATCGGTCTTGAAACACCTAATTTCTCAGCATATTGGGGATATGAAGGACCTAAACTTACTGAACTCTTAGATGTAAAAACTACTCTTTTCCCTGATTTAATTATGGAAATGAGAAAAATCAAAGATGATGAAGAAATAAAACTTATAAAAGAATCAGCAAAATGGGGAGATCTTGCTCATAGATATCTGCAAGAATATACTGCTGAAGGAAAGAATGAAGTAGAAGTTAGTTTGCAAGCTTCTTGGGACGCAACAAGGAAATTGCTAGAAACACTAGAAGGTTTTGTTCCAAGAGGGTTGTTAGCTGCACATGCTGGATATAGAGGACAGATAGGAAAATGGAGCGCGATACCACATTCAGTAATAGAAAAAACTGTTTTTCAAAAAGGTCAAACATTAGTAACTGGAGCCAGCGCTAATATTTCAGGTTACATTTCAGAGCTTGAGAGGACTATGTTTATAGGAGAACCAAATGAAAAACAAAGAAGGTATTTTGATGTGATGAAAAGAGCTCAAGATGCAGCTTTAGACGCATTTGGACCAGATGTACCCTGTAGTGAAGTAGATAAAGCTTCAATAAAAGTAATCAAAGATGCTGGACTATATCATTTAGTTCAACATCATACAGGTCATGCAATAGGTATGGAAGGTCATGAACCACCATTCTTGGATATAGGTGCTGCTGATATTCTTAAACCTGGAATGATTATGACATGTGAACCAGGAATTTATGAGTATAAGTTTGGTGGATTCAGGCACTCAGACACAGTGATTATTACAGAAGACGGATCAGAACTAATCACTCCATAT
>BPTO01000086.1 GCA_023705985.1 Candidatus Heimdallarchaeota archaeon
CCCCATCCCACTACCTATCGAAGAAAATGGAAGGTTTACTCGTCCATTTTTCACTACAATAATAACTTCAATTTGTATTTTAGGATAGAAAATTGAATCTGCTTCAAAAAGGTGCTCACCTGTCTTTTCAGGACTAAAATGAATTTCAAGTGCTTCTTTTGAATCAACCACTAATTGCACTTTTACTTTAACATTTTCTGTAAAATCAGCTATGTAAACTATAACCCCTTTTATTCCTGCTTTAAAAAGTAAAGCAGAAAAAACTTGTTTAGCTTCTTTTACATCCTCACCTATCTTTTTAAAAGAAGAAAGAGGAGTAGAGGGAGTATAACCCCAAATTATTGTCACTTTTTCACCTTTTTATTCAATTTTAAAATTACAGGAATGTCAATTGTTGCATTTGTAACAAGAATCTCAGCGTAACTAGACCTTGTGAATAGGATAAGGAAAACAAAATAATGAACAATATGACAAAAAATCCTGTAAACTTTTTCATAGGGACAAATATTTAAATGGAATATAACTTTTTTGTGTAAAGAAAAAAAAGAAAGAAACAAAGAAAAGATTATTTTCTTCTACGAACAATTGTGTAGATAGCTCCAAGACCAATAATTGGTATAATTGCAAATGCAAAATTGAATGGTGCTTTTCCAGAATCAGATATTATGAATTCGTTGATGATATTATTCACAAACATTCTTCCATAGGTTGTTCCGTTATTATAGTCACCTTTCTCTGTTTGGTCGTTATACATATTCTTAAAGTACGAATATATTGCTTCAGATGCAAGTATGAGATGACTATCATATTCAACAAGATATTCATATACAACTGCTGGATAAAATCCTCCTCCTACTGTTGCATAGTAATCGAATATTGTTTCACTGGTATCACTATCGGCAGCGGATGCGTCTTCACTGTATGATACAATAACATCTACGTTCTCCATGGCTACTGTTCTGATATCTACTACATCAGTTCCATCATACCCAATAATTGCTGTTGGTCCGTGCGTAATAAAACCAGCTTCCATTCCTTTCGTTAGATTTAAAGCTATTGCAGAATCTCCGAAAACGGTTGCTGCAGCTCTATATCCTGAACCATCATTTAAATCAAGTTCCTCGACGGAAATAGATGCAAATCTTATCTGTGCGCCTATATAATCTAATAGGTTATTAAGAGGTGCAAAATCGGTAGAGCCTCCATAATCGCTATCAGATGAAGCGAAAATGAATCTTTCTTCACCATTTAACCATTTTTTAATATTTCTTTGTTCTTTAGTGGTGAAGTTTAATTGACTTCCTGTAAGGAAAAGAGCATCTACTGTTCCTGCAAGTTCCCATGTTTCATTAATGTAGAATGCGGTATTACCTGCTGCTGTCAAGTTTCCAATTATTGGATCTAACTCTGCGGCTGTTGTATGATATCCTTCGTGGTAAATGTCAAATGCAATTTCTGCACCTGTAACTGTTATGACGGAATCATATGCCACAACTTGATTGCTCATAGCACTTAAGAATAATGCTAAAACAAATACAAATCCTAGTGTACTTTTTCTCATATTTTATCACCCTATTTGAGTGCAATTATAAGAAAAACTTTTCCTTAATTAAATTTTTGCCTTATTCACTAAAAAATGATTTTCCCGACATTAAAGCCAGTCCATTGGATTTAGTCACTTTTATAATGTAATGCAACAAAAAATGTAGTAAAAGAGTATTTTTCTTAGTTTCTTTCTACTTGCTCATTTTAGAATTACTTTAAGATTATACAAATAGTACATAATTTTATATTATTCCCCAATAATATTTAGCTAGAGTATACTACAATCCTATCGCTGTGATTTTGATATACACTCCTAATGTATTTTGGTGATTGTCTTGCTCCAATTATATCACGTTAGAAACGGAAATGCGCATCCTTTAACTCCTGATACTGTTGCTGAAGTAGGTGATAGTATACTCCTCGCTCATCGCGACGAAGAACCGCCTTTTATCATCCAAAACCGGGATCTAGATCTTCATATTCTAGTTATTTCTCCTATAGGTACTATTGTTGATTCTGAAAATATTAATTTGTCAGACACTGGTCCTCGAAAAATGTATTCATTTCCAATATTACCTTCCCTATATTCCGGTGCGTATATTTTCCAAATAGATGGTGATTTATCTATTAGAAATCAAGTTTTCATCAAAACTGAAAAACGATTGATAAATTACATGTTATTGTATTATGGTGTCAATTTCATAAATCCTAATCTAACTCCTTTAAACAACTTTGAAATTGAAATCATGATCCCTCCCAACATATCGCCTCTTCAACATATTACACAACTTGATTGTAATTACAAACCTTCACAGCTTATAATTGATAAGGAAGGTAACAAATGGTTATGCTTCTATTTTCCCCAAATAAAGCCTAAAGAAGAGATTAATATAGGTTACAGAGCGCTGATATTTTCTAGACTTGTTGCTTTTGATATGACACGCATTCTAGCAGCAGAAGAAAAGGAAGAAGAAATAAGAGTAAACTATCCAGAAGTCTTTTCACAATTCACAAAATCTGAACCCTTTATAGAATCCAACAACAAAAAGATAATTCAACTAGCAAGTAAATATATGGAATACTCACCAATTTCACGAGCTCTTGCATATTTAAAGCTAGTACAGAAACTTTTAACATATCGTTCATTGAATGGAGACTTTGGAGCAGCTTTCGCTATTGATAATAGATATGGTGACTGTACAGAATTTGCTTCTCTATTTGTTAGTTTATGTAGAGCTTCTAACATCCCAGCAAGATTAACAACTAGCTTTAAAATGAGTGAGAAAAATGAATGGGAATACCACGCTCAGGCTGAGTTTTTTGCTAATGGATTATGGTTTCCAGTAGACCCAACATTGCAACAAGAAACAAGATATTTTCTGCGAGATCCAAGTTGCATTATCTTGCAGAAAGGGAATAGTTTTGGCAAATCACAAATAAAGGAGATACGTTATCGATATGAACGGATTGATAAACACAAGGTAACAATTAGATCCTATAAGGAAATTTTAAGTGAAAAAGATGGTAAAAAAATAAGTGTACTATTAAATCAAAAATCTTACATACCTAGCACACAAGCTTCATTATTCAGCACTTTTTTGTGGAAATACTCTGTTCCTACATACGAACTAGAAAGACAAAACAAGCAGATTGAAATCCAAATCACTTGCCCTGAAGTGATTCCTAGCCAAAAACCCACTACCATCCCAGTTTATTTGTATAACAGAAACAAGGAAAGCGTTTCAGGTGCATTATTAGTTTCTTTTATTAAAGGAGGAGTTTATATTAATCATTTATTTCCATTAACCATTGAAGAAAACTCAAGTGAACCAAAAATGGTTGAAATTCCAGCGACTAATTTTGTAGGAGATACTGTAATCGAATTTACTTTTCAGGATGCATTTAATGAGAAAATAGGGTTTACGCAAAAAAAAGTGTTGTTCCAGTAAAAAAGGAAAAAGGAAAAAGGAAAAACTAAATTCCTGTTATAGCATCAGCTCTTGAACCTAGTATAACATTTGTTATAAACAAGCTCAAAATTTGTAGAACCATCAAGACGACACCAAGAGCGCAGAATAGTTGAAACTGAAGTGGGTTCCATGCCATTAACCAAGTAACCGTTCCATGTTTGAAATTCGTAATCAAGAAGATAGTTGTTGACACTTCCGAAAGACAATAAACGAATGAAACTAAAGCACCTGCTAAAACATTAAGTGAAATCAGAGGTATGGTAATTTTTAGAAAAGTTTTTACTTTTCCAGCCCCTAAATTGAATGATGATTCATCTAGCACCGGATCTGTCTGTTGTAAGCCTGCATAAGCTGCTCTTACTGTGAATGGGAATTTCCGAATAGTGTAACCCAATATTAAGAGCACGACAGCACCCCCAACAACAGGATCTAAATGCAATGCTGCGGTAACGTCTTTCAGTCCTAATGTAAACCAGTTTGGATTTGTTCTAGCTATTTCTCCAAAATTAAATGTTCTATAATAGCCAATAGCTAAAACCATTCCTGGAATAGCAATTGGGATTGTCACTAGAGCATCAAAGAGATTCTTCCCTTTGAATTCTTTCCGGCTCATTACATATGCAGCTAAGGAACCAAGAATAATAATTACTATTGCTGCTAAGAAACTGTATAGAAGAGTATTTTTTATATATAGGCTAACTTCGTAGGTTTCTGAAGTGAATATACTCCGATAGAATTCAGATGTAAACTCTATCTTATAAGCATGTTTAGACCCTAGAGTCTTCATTATGGACATCAAAAAAACACCAACGTGAACAAGGAGAGAGATTGAAAATAATAGGATTAAAAATGGATAGATTATAAGCCCTTTCCATCCAGCTTCGGACATTCGATATTCACCGGCTCTTCCTTTGGATATCATAGAATACTTCCTAAGTGAAACATATTTCCGAATCATGAAAAACCCAATTAGAGCTATAACTAAAAGCAATGCACCTAATACCAATACTGTTGGAGTTATATCAACACTTCCTGCTTTTTGAAAATTTTCAAAGATATAATACGTCAAATAGTTCTTTGCCATATCATCAGCCATATTTGCAAAAACTAGTGGTGTTCCTACATCCTCCATGGAAAGAATTAACACCAATATTGAACCAGCTCCAATACCTGGTAATGCTAGTGGAAGAGTAACTGTTCTGAAAAGTTTTAAACTACTAGCACCTAGGTTTTCAGCTGATTCTTCCATGCTTGGATCTATATTGAGAAAAGAGGAGAAAGCATTCAAGTAGACTAAAGAATAGAAATGTGATACTTGTACAAAACAGATTGCAATAAAACCATTTATAACTATTTTCGCACCAAACATTGGTTCTAGTACGAAACTATTTAGGAAACCAGTTGGTCCTAGCAACAATCTGAAACCCATACCTGAAATAAATGGGGGTACAATTAAAGGAGCAAGAGCAAGTAGACTGAATAGTTTTTTTCCAAAAAACTCATATCTTGCAAGAACAAAAGCTAATGCTGTACCAAGTATAATAGAGAAAAAGGTTGTAACTACTCCCAAAATAATAGTATTTAAAACAACACCTCTATTCACTCCGCTGAATGTATGAATAATAATAGATTCTGTATCTTCATAGGAATTAACTAAAATAATAGAATCGATATTGGAAGCATCTAATATATAAACACCAGACCCTCCTCCCGCTAGAAAGATTAACTTAGTATCAGGATCATAACAAACTTCTTCTGTTTTGAGTAGTGGAGAAATGTAATTAGATGTTTCATTCATTGTTTGAGTATTTTCGATGTTTATTATTCTTAATCCATCATTAAGATTTATGTCTTCAACGCCTACAAAAGCATAATTTCCGTGAATTTTTATATTGTAACCATAGACATTGGATATATAAGAAACTAAAGAAATATTTGTAAGATCACTTATATTAAATGCTGCAAAACCATCACTTTTCAAACAAACATAAGCAATGTCATCTTTTATTTTGATATCTTTTGACCTGATAGTTCCATCCAATTTTGAATCTTCAGTGTAAGATCCTATATATTGAGGATTGCTTGGGTTACTGATGTTATACATTACTATTCCGGTAGAATAACCCACTAGAAAAGCTATATCGTCTTTTATAGCAACGCTTTCAATTTTTGTTTCAAACCAAATGCTTGATTGAATTATAGGAGTGTTAACATCGGTGATATCAATGATATACATCGCTTCTTCATCTTTTCCAACATAAGCTAAACCATCTTTAATTTCTATGAATGAAGTTGTTTGGTTGACTCCAATAGAAACTTGTGATAATTTAGTCATATCTTCAGAAGGATTTGATATATTGAAAATTATTAAACCGTCTTGTCCTGCTGCTGCATAAAGATATGAACCATCAGTTGCCAGATCAGAAATAGCACTAGTATCCTCATAATATTGATAGATTTCCGTAATATTTTCAGGTATTGAAACATTTAAAACTTCTATTCCTTCACTTCTTTCAGCTGAGTATAGAATTCCATTTGAATAAACCACTGAATCACTTGGTCCCCCAAGCGGTACTTCGCTTTTCTCGTACAAATGTGTGTTTGGATCTCCTTTTAAATTGAAAAATACTTCGTCTGTAAACACTTGGTTTACAGCTGCTCCTGAAAAACCACCATCATAATATACTGCTCCAGATAGGACAAATAAAAGAGGTATCACCATCCAAACAATGAATACAAAAGAAACTATAGATACTATAACATTTGTTGAGGGATCTTTCAAGAGTTTTACATATAGAAAATCTACTAAAGAACGCTTCTTACGCACTTTTTCTCCAGAATCTTCTGCATCTTTCTTAAGAGTGTTGACCATATATCATAACCTTTGCTTAAACAATGTGTATGTCCTTCATTTAAAAATTTTTCAATCTACTTTTCAAAAGATAATATTAATTAAGCTTTTATTAACATGAACAGAAACAAACTTTGGATTAACTTTTGGTTGTAAAAATAAAAAAAGAAAAGTTAGGAATTATTTCCTTTTCTTTCTAACAACATATACTATTGTAGCAACAAATAATACTGAAAAAATCACAGGAGTAAATAGAAAAGGACTTTCAGTTGTGAAAAGATAGGTACCAGTTAAGTTATAATACAACTCATTATATTTGTTCTTTGCAAAGTTTCTCCATTCTGAATCTTTTAAAGCAGCAAAATCTTTGTCAGTTTGATACTGATCGTTCCATTCAATTGCCTGCTCTAGAGTCATACTTACTTTTCCTAGATCTTCAACATATTTTTGATATGTTGCCAAGTCTATTGTGGAATCTGTCAATTGTGTTATCAACTCTCCCCATACGCTTTGTAGTTTACTATGCTCTTCGGAAATAGTTTTCTTAAAATAGTATATAGTTGTGTCTAGTGTTTGTGTAGCAAGGGTCTCATTAAAGTCTATACCTACAGTTTCTAATGTTGCGTTGTATATTCCATAGAGATATGTTTTATCTTGCCCGAAAGGAGTACTAAAAGCATCTACATTTACAGGTAACCGATCTAGTCTTTCAGTTAACCAGACAGCTTGACCTTCTGGGGAAAATAAATACTCTAGAAAAGCTTTAGCTGCATCCTCATCATCAACATTTATTCCCATAGCTATTGGATCACCGTTTACTATCGATTGACCTTCAGGAACGATATATTCACAACTTGGGTTTTCACGATTAGCAATAACACCATAGAAATCTATAGTCATAGCGATTCCAACTTCACCAGTTACCGCAGCAGCTCGTGTATCTACTGAACCAGGGTATATTCCTGCATTTGCTGCCATTCGTGTCATAATAGACCACCCTTCCTCCCACCCAAATGCTTGTAAGATAATTTGATAAATACGGGTGATTGAGGTTGTTAACGGAGGATCTCCAAGACTAAGGGCATTAACGCCCCCGCCTAAATAGTAAGTAGGATCAGCAAGCTCTTGCCAAGTGTGAGGAACATCAAGACCATACGTGTCTAAGAAGTCATGGTTAACTGTGAAACCAAAGGAAGAAATAGCGTTTGCAATCCATATTAAATTACCGCTTTCATCAACTGATTTCATAGAAGCGCCGCCTAGAGTATCAGGAACTTGGCTATTAATAGAGTCTTTTAGTGGTACATCATCTATATGTTTGAGGAGCCCCCATTTATCCATTGTGTTGAATAACGAAGGACCACCACCCCAAGCAAGATCTATACCTCTAGATGGGTCTTGTAATAGTGTTTTCCATCCTTCATCAGTTGTTGCTTGTTTAAAATCTATATCGGTAATTCCCAAAGCTATGGCATCTGGTGTTGCAAGGAATTTTGCTTCAAATTCTGTTGTTATAACGATATCATGTCGTGTTACAATCGTAAGCACTGTATCTTGTAGTTCTGATTCTTCGGAACTAGGAATATCATAGGCTGCAGTATTCATAAAAATTCCAGAACCTATGACTATTAGTGCTGCAAGTGTAAAAACGATTACTAATTTTTTTAACTTCATTTTCTTTTCATCCTTTTAATGATAGAATTTAGCTATCAAAAAAGGAAAAGGGTTTAACTATAAATTTTTTGTGTCTCTTTTGATAAAAAACACCATAAAATTAATTAAATCATAGTCTTTGTTTCAACTAAAAGGTTATTGATATGATTCTGAAAAAAAGTATTGTCCCTATATTAATTATAACTCTACTCACTTTTGCGCTACAACCTTCTTCTGTTGAATCTCAAACAAACGCTAATCACGATACATCAGAGATGATAATTTCTAACGACCCACCAAGTTTTGAACGTGTAGTTTTTATTACTTGGGATGGTGTTAGACCACATTGGTTTGATGTTTTAACAGAAAATGGAACTTTAAGTAATATTAACCGTGTTTTAGAAGGTGGGTATGTTCAAGAAGTGCGAATAACCAATCATAAAACTTCAACAGACCCAGGTTTAATATGTATGGAAACTGGATACGGCCCAAATATTACAGGAATTTACTCTAATATGTTTGGTCCAGGTAGCCCAAAACTTTCTGCTCCCGATGGTTATACAACGATGGAGAGAATAAAAGCTACTCGGGGAGATGAAGTTAAAACAGCAATATTTCTTTGTTGGAGCTTTCACCAGATTAATGAAGAGCATATGGTTCAACAAGGAAATTATACTGATACAATTTTTGAGAATATAAAAATAGGTGAAGATGTAGATTATTGGTTTGCAGCTGAAAATCTTAGCTGGACCCCCAATGATGTAGAGAGCTTAGCTGCTGCTTGGAATGGTTATCATGAGGAAAAAGATCTCTTTTTTGACCCTTTAGTCAAAGCTTCCTATCTAGGAGAAAAAGCAGCTGATTGGATAGCAAACAATTCTAACGAAGAATTCTATATCCGTATGCATTTTACAGAACCTGATAATATTGGACATGGATTTGGAGAGTCAGATAAATATGGAATTCTTATACCTGAATACCTACAGGCCCTAATAGATTGTGATGATGCAACAGGACTAGTTTTAGATGCTTTAGAAGATGCGGGTATATTGGATGACACTCTTGTCATTATAGGTACTGATCATGGTTTCTGGAGAAGAGATCACACTGGAGATCCTTGGCCTTATGGTAATTTAGAAGTCGTTAATCAAAAATTTGCAATTAGTCATAAATCTGTTGGACATTCAGAACTTATTCCAGTTTCTCAAAGCGATATATCACCCACCATTCAATCTATAATGGGCGTTAATTTATCTGAAGTTTTTCCATTATATTTAGGTGATGAAGATACAGGATTACCATTTTGGGAAAGAGAAGACAATGATGCACCAATAATCAAATCAGTAAGATATAAATCAGAAGCTGATGAGGATTATGCTACTTTAGAGAATGGTTCTGAAATACTTAATGGTTTGTCTTTATCCATGAGTATACTAGAATGGAGCCAATTTAGAGAAGCCCGTGTATATGATGATAATGGCAGTTATTATGAACCTGACGTGTTGACAAGTAAAAATGCTTTTTGGGACTTTATATCTTTAGAAAACCTTGATGAAGGCACTCATGTTTTGCATCTATCCTTCATTGATCAACTTAACCAATCAACTCATCTTTTCTACAATATAGAATTAGAAATAGATATCAAAGGAACACCTTTCTCAACATGGGTTAGCATTGCAACTATACTTGTTATTGCACTACCAATAATATACCGCAGAAAAACACGTAAAATATAATCTTCTTTCTTTTTCTTTTCTTTTTCTTTATTTTTAACATCATCAAAATTAATCAATTTGTCCCCAAGAAATAAATTGACCACCTTTTCTTTTAACCAAGACTGTTCCGAACTTCTTCCATTGTTCTTCTCTATATCTAACAATGCTAAAGTCTTCCTTTTTATCCCGTTTTTTCGATGATGTAAGAAGATTTCCTTTTTTCTTCTCATCCTCAAAGAAAATCTTATTCAGAAACCTACCCTCTCCAGGCTTTCTCTCAAAGTTCTTGGTTACCTCTATTATTTGTTCAATTGGTAACATGTTAAATAGCGGAAAGTGTGCTTCTGTGTATGCAGCACCGGGGCACATTTCATCTTGTTTGCAGCTGGACTTACATTCTTTACAAAAAATGAGTTGGCAACCATTACATATTTGCCATTCTTCTAGAGCAGCTTCTTTTACTGTTTTAAGTTGATTACAAAAAGTGCATTTTAAGAAATACTGTATAACATCTTCTTCTTTCAAAGCTTCCTAAACTCCGACGCTATTTTTTGTCTTTCTTCCACTCTAAACTCTATTTCTGTTCTATAATTGTATACCCATTTGTTTTTTATTCTTGTAATGTAACCCAATTTTGTGAGTTCTCTTAAAGTCTCATCAACAACGTACTCTTTTATTTTACCGCTTATCACAAGTCTATCTTTAACTGACTTTGATGCTATAGGAAGCTTAGTTTCTTCATATAATCCTATTATGGTTCCCAGGACCAACGTTTCATTTTTTTCAAGTTCTGAAGGGGCATAATATTCAGATCGAATACAATACCAAATTTCATGGCTTGTGGGAAGAGTATATTCAACTACTTCTAAACCTAAAATATTGACAAAATCTTTATACTCCTTGATAATATCTCTTAAGCTGCTAATATCCATTCTAGTGGCTAAAAGGAGGTCATTTTCAGAACTTCCATATACTACTTGATTGTTTTTTTTCCATTTTCGTGTAAGAATAACTGTCATTTCTTTAAAAAGTGCGCTTTTATCTTCATCAGTTATACATGATGATAGAGAAATAATTTTCTCCTCTTTATCTATGGTTTCAGCTTCATGATTATCAGATTCTTCTACCATTTTTTCCACTCAATCATTCTTTCTTCAATGCCGATAAAAGAATAGAACTGGATGCACTTTCTCTATCTGAACTTGGATCTTCATCATAAAATTCTAGAACTTCATTTTCATGTTGTATAACAAAAATTCTCTTTTCACTTATCAATTTTGATAATATCTCAGCATCTAGAGGGGATAAGATTTTTTCAAGTTCTTTTTTCTTAATTCTATTATTAACAAGTTTATCAAGAATTATTTTTTCAATATTCATTATTTCGCCCTTTCCAAGGAATTTACTCTCTAGTAATGATATAAAAGGTTTATATTTTTGTAAGAAAAGCGATAATTCTTCCTTTTTCAAAGCAAGAAAAGAATCATCAACTCCATCTATGAGATCAATATTAATTACCATTGTTTTTCTTTCAGCTGTAAAAACTATAGGCTTACAAAGTTTCATAGCAAAATTGGTGAAACTTTCTACTCTTTTTTTAGGATGGAGAAGTTCCTCAAGATGAGAAAGTTCTCTTAAATCATTCATATCGATGAAATCTTCATATAAAGCAGCATCAATCAAAACTTTCTTTATTTCCTGTAAATAGAGGTAAGCTTCTGAAACTTTAATTCGATCTTGCTCTGTTTGTTTCAATAATACTACTTCTTTTCTTCTTAGGAATCTCTTGTATTTTTTCTCCAATTCAAAAATCGTTTGAAAAATAAGAGATGACCAATCAGCGCCTTGTTCATAGGTGTCTAGAACAGGCATATCATCTTGGTTTCTTCCTATCTCTGTCATAATACCACCTTTGATTCTATGAGCACTTTGTGAGTGAATTCTTCTGTTAATGATACATCATCTAATGTAGGAGTAATTAAAATGAACTGAGGGGTTAACATTCTGTTTTCTTTCGCAATTTTATACGTAGTCAATGCCATTGAAAAGGCAAGAGCTCTATTTTTCTTATCTAATTTTTGAGTAAATTCATCAATTGCATGCAATGGAGATTGATTTATCATATGTAATGCCAATATTATTGCTTGCGCAAGAAGAGTTTTTTCTCCCCCTGACAATTGACGATATTGTCTTTTATCTCCTTGAGTCTCAGCTTTGATTTCTAGAGCTGCATTTCTTTCATCACTGTAATTTTTGATACCTATTGAAATTGTTTCAAACACATCTTTTAGTAATAAGTTAAGCATTCTATTTAAGTGAGTAACAACATTAGTGAGTTCACTTTTCCATTCGGCTAATCTCTTATCTAAATCCGTTTTCAGGTTATTGAGGTGTTTCTGATTTTCATCCACCTCTTTTTTCATCCATTCTACTTTTTCTTCTTGTTTTTCTATTGTTTCGGGGGCAACATCCGTTGTTATTTCAAGTAAATCTAGTTGTCCTTTTATTTGGTTATATTCTGCTAATACTGCTTCTCTATCATTTCTAATAACTTCTGGTTTTTCTCCCACTTCTCTAGCTCTTATTTTCCTTTCTTCATTATATTTTGTTAATTCTTGAATTTCAGATGATAGTAGATCTATCTTTCTTAATATCTTAACCCGTGTAATATTAAATTCTTCACTCTTCTTAGCTATTGTATCTAGTTCAATTTCTTTTTCATTAAACTCTTCAATAAAAATTCCAATCTTTCCCTCTAATTCGGTTATTTTACTAATAATCGTTCTGAGTTTTTCCTTAATTACTTCAATTTCTAATTCTTCATCTTGGATATGTTGTTCTAAATCGCTTTTCTTTCTCTCCAACCTTAGAAATTCATTTTCTAAATCATCATTCCCTAGTTCCCATGGTCTCAATTTTTCTTCTAACGCTCTTCTTTCTGATTCTAGTTTACTTCTCTCTCTCATCAATGTTCTATCTGATTCCCTTATATCTTCCATTTCTGCACGTATTTGAAGTAAATTCGCTCTTACTCTTTCAAAAGTTTGGTATTTTCTTGCTGAAACGCCTAAACGAATATTAGATGTTAGAGGAGGGCGAGTAAAAGCTTCTTGTGAAAGGTAGAAACTTTTACCATCTGTTGTGAGAATATTAATTCTATTCTTAACAGCATAATCTGTTAACTCATTGGGTGAAAGAGTTGTATCAGCTAGAGCGATATTCACGAATCTTCGAAGAAATGTTTTGAGTTGTAAAGGAGCCTTTATAAGATTCAGTACATGACCGATGATACCATTCTTTTCATCAGCTAGGTTAGGTTTTATTCTAGAATCTTTCTCACTCTCAAGGTTATTGTTCAAAACTCTTCCAACAGAGAAATTAGGTTTTCTATTTGGAAAAACTTCATCAAAAATCTTCTTTGATTCTTCATAAGATTCATAGGAAACAGCAACAAAACTAAATAGATGTCTTCCTATAGCAGCCTTAATTACAGTAGTTAAAGGTAAGTATTTCTCATCGATACTAATAATTTCGTAAATAGGACCCAGTATTTGTTCTTTATAGGGAGATTTCTCTAAATTTTCTTTAAAAACATTAACAGCTGTTATTAATTCGCTTTCATATCTATTTAATCCGCCAAATAAAGCTGATCTCGCATC
>BPTO01000087.1 GCA_023705985.1 Candidatus Heimdallarchaeota archaeon
GAGATAAGGCCACGTGACTGGAGTTCAGACGTGTGCTCTTCCGATCTCATACCCTTGGGAAGTTCCTCCTAGATTATTGTCTACAAAGTTATTATGGTGAATGAGATTATTATCACAACCATATAATGAGTATACTCCATTTCCTTCATTTTCTTGTAGAATAAGCGAATTATATTCAATGTAACCCCAGCTGATTTGTGTCAAACATACTCCATCTCCTTCATTTTCTTGTAGAAGATTGTAAGAAAGGACACAAAAACTAGAACGATGAAGATGGATGCCTATTTTGTTATTGTTGCAATTGTTGTTTACAACCGTAGAATCATCAGAATAGTAAAGATAGATGCCTTCCCAGTTGCTGTTGCACGTGTTGTTTGCAATAGTAGAATTAATCGAATCCTCAAGCACGATACCCCAGTCGTTATTGTTGCACGTGTTGTTTGCAACAGTCGCAGTCCCAGAATAGTAAAGATAGATGCCGTTGTAGCCATTGTTGCTGCAAGTGTTGTTAATGACAGTTATTTTTCCGTCAACTACATCATCGATAAAAATGCCATAGTATTCGGCGTCAACATAGCAGTTACGAACAGTAAAATATTTTGTTGTATCAGTAATATAAATACCAACATTACTCGTTGTTGTAATATTATATCCTTCAATAACAAAAGGGTTCTCAGCTGTTCCTGAACCGAGAAAACCATAATCTGTGAAATTACTATCAGAAGTAATGGAAATTGGATTATGAGGTGTCAACTCTAGCGAAGTAGATCTATGATCATTCTCTTCAGCAGTTATTTGTACATTGATATTCGATGCGTAGATTGCGAACATCAGTATTAGTAACAATAATGTTGTTCTCTTTTTCATTAAATCACACTTAATTATACTCTTTATCGAATATAAATTTTGTGCAACGAATTCTTCTGTTAAGATTCCTAACTATGGATGGAATCAAGGTGATTTTATTCTACATATCCTAAACGAATACTCTGATAGGAAGGTTTACCATGACAAAATCAATTCATAGCTTCTTGAAGATATTTCCAGGTGTAACCTTTCTTTGCAGAACATACTGCTTCTGGGGTACCTTCTGCTACTATATACCCTCCATTTTTTGTTCCTCCTTCAGGTCCTAGATCAATGCAGTAGTCAGCTATTTTAATTAAATCCATATTGTGATCTATTAAAACTATAGAGTTACCTTCATTAGTCAGTTTTTGAAGGACCACAATTAACTTCTCAATGTCATAGAAATGAAGACCTTGACTTGGCTCATCTAATATGAACATATTTTTCACACGAGATTGTTTGGCTAATTCTCGGGTAATCTTCAATCGTTCACTTTCTCCACCGCTTATCGTAGTTGTTGGTTGACCCATTTTCAAATATCCTAACCCAATTTCATTGGCTATTCTTAAAGGTCGAGCTATACTCTCTATCCCTTCAAAAAATCTTGAAGCTGTTTCGATTGTCATTTCAAGAACTTCAAAAATAGACTTTTTCTTATACCTTGAAAGAAGTATGCTCTTTTTGTATCTTTTACCATTGCATGTATTACACTTTAACCATACATCTGAGAGGAAGAGGAGTTCGACTCTCCTCATTCCTAGACCTCTGCATTCATGACATTGACCTTTTGGAGTATTATAACTGAAATGGCCAGAATCTAACCCATTAGCTTTGGATTCAGGGAGGCTAGCGTAGAGTTTTCTTATTTCGTCAAAAACACCAAGATACGTTGCAGGATTAGATCGACTTGATTTACTTAAAGAAGATTGATCAACTACAATTACTTTAGAAAGTTCTTCAAACCCAGAAAGTTTCTTGTGTTTACCAACACCAATCTTTTTATTATGAATCGCTTTCTCCAATCCCTTCTGAAGCGTTTCAACAACAAGCGTAGATTTACCTGCTCCGCTTACACCTGTCACAGCTGTTATTGTACCCAATCCAAATTTTACGTCTATTTTCTTAAGATTGTTTTCTTCAGCTTTTTCAACTTTAATGTGCTTTTCAGCTACTTTGCGTGAATCTGGGGTAGGAATACGAAACTCTTTTGAAAGATATTTAGCGGTAAGAGATCTCATATCCTTGAGAACTTCAGCTGTAGGGCCTTCAACTACAACTTCTCCCCCTAAATCTCCCCCTAACGGACCAAGTTCGATTAACCATTGAGATTCTCTAATAATCATATCATCATGTTCTACAATAATTATGTGATTACCATTCTGTTGAAGTTTTTTGAGTGTGTTTAATAACCTATTAATGTCACGTGGATGAAGTCCTATTGTTGGTTCATCTAGAACATATGTTACACCTACTAAACCACTCCCTATTTGACTGGCTAATCTTATTCTTTGTGCTTCACCATTAGATAATGTGCTTGACCTTCTATCTAAAGTTAGATAACTAAGTCCTACATCAACAAGATAGTGTGCTCTTTTCTTAAGTTCGCTTAGTATTCTATCTGCAATCTTTTGATCTCTTTTGTTAAGTTCTAATTCATTTAAGAAATCCAGAAAATCGTCAATCGAATCTGTAGAAATATCTATAATAGATCTATCACTAATTGTTATAGAAAGGATTTCTGGTTTCAGTTTTTTTCCTTGGCAGTCAGGACAGTGATATTCTGAAAAGTATTTGTTGTATCTTAGTTTGTATTGTGCTGACCATGTTGAACTAGCTGGTTTTTCTAGCCACTCTTCCCATCTAGGAATAAGACCTTTCCATTCAGCTCTATTCGTATATTCCGAAGATGATCTTTTTCCTTCTTTAAGGATCTTAATCTCAATTATTTCACCTTTAGAACCATAAAAAAGACCATCAAGTTGCTGTGGTGAAAGATCTTTCATGGATGTTTGGAGAGTGAACCCATAATGTTTCCCAATTGATGCAATCATAGCTCTTCTCCAAGAGTTGGGATTGGTCATTCTTGTGATAGTGTAGGGACCTATTGCTCCTTCCACGATGCTTTTATCCCAATCAGTAATAATTTTCCTAATGTCGATTTTTCTGATTACTCCTAACCCAGTACAAGTTTGGCATGAACCTGAGTAATGGTTAAAACTAAATAACCGTGGGTGCATTTCCTCTGGTGCTTCGAAATTATGTTTTATACATTCAGCGTAAAGTGAATAAGTGAATTTTGACCCGTTGTTGTAAATTTCTATTCTACCCTTGCTTATATTGACAGCTGTTTCTATTGCATCAATTAACTGTGAGCGTTTTTCTTTTTCGATTTGAATTCTATCAATGATAACTGAAACAGCTTTTGAGCGTTTACTTTTTATCTCGTCATCTAAATGGAATTCTTTGTGATTAATCATTATACGTGAGTAACCCTCTTTCTTAAGCACCTTGACCGTTTTTTTAATATCTATACTCTCTCCATTTGTCAGAGAACTAGCGATTACTATCTGTTGTTGCTTATGTTGTTTAATTATGTATTCTGCAAGCTCAGTAATTGTTCGAGATTTTAATTCTATACCACATTTTGAACAGTGAGGAATACCTATCTTTGAGAATAACAATCTCAAATAATCATAAATTTCTGTTGTTGTCGCAACAGTTGACCGAGGGTTCTTAGAGATAGAATGTTGGTTAATAGCAATAGAGGGGGTTAAACCAATGATATCATCAACATCTGCTCTTTCAGCTTTTACAAGGAATTGACGAGCATAACTCGACAAACTTTCTATAAACCTTCTTTGACCTTCAGCAAACAAAGTATCAATTGCTAGAGAACTTTTACCAGAACCACTAGGACCTGTAATTATTACTATCTTCTCTTTAGGAATATCAAGGTCAATGTTCTTGAGGTTGTTTTTAGAAGCTCCTCGAACATAAAGGTAATTTGCTGGATCTAAACCATCATCACTGATTTCTATCTCGCTAGTGAAATCATCTTTATCCACTTTCGAGAATGCCTTCTTAAGAGCGTCACCTGTATAAGATTCCTCGCAAGTCATAACTTTTTCGGGGGTTCCTTGAGTTACAAGAAAACCTCCTTGCTCTTCCCCTCCTTCTGGACCCAAATCTATAACAAAATCTGCAGTCTTAATGACATCTAGATTGTGTTCAATTATTATAATAGTATTCTTTTTAGTAACTAATTTTTGTAGTACAACTAGTAATTTCTTGATATCTTCAAATGAAAGCCCTGTTGTTGGCTCATCTAGGATGAAGAGAGTCTTACCAGTAGCTGTTTTTGAGAGCTCTCTGGACAACTTAATTCGTTGAGCTTCTCCTCCTGACAAAGTTGTTGAAGGTTGACCTAGTTTGATATAATCCAATCCAACATCGCATAAAGTCTGTAAAATTTTATTAATCTTGGGCTGATTCTTAAATACTTGTAAAGCTTTACTTACAGTCATGTTTAAGATGTCTGCTATGGAATAATCAGTGAATTTAATCTTTAACGTTTCATCATCGTATCTTTTTCCTCTACATCTCTCACATTCAACTTCAACAGAAGGCAACAGTGTCATTTCTATTTTGTTGTATCCATGACCTTTACAAGCTTCACATCTACCGATTTTAGTGTTGAAAGTAAACCTAGTCTTTGTATAACCTCTTATCTTTGCTGTGGGTAATTTAGCAAACAAATCTCTGATATGATCTAAAACTTTTGTATAAGTTGCTGGATTCGACCTTGAAGTTTTACCTACTGGTGATTGATTGATTACTGTAGTTTTGTCAATATTTTCAATACCCTCAAGAGATTGATGTTTACCCACTCTCTTCGCTCCATGATGGAGTTTGTTAACTAAGATAGGGTAAAGTGTATCAGTAATTAATGATGATTTACCTGAACCAGAAACCCCTGTAACACAAATAAGAGTTTCCAAAGGGAAATTTACATCTATTTTCTTCAAATTGTTATGCTGTGCTCCTTTTAACTTCAAAAAAGTGTCACTACTTCTCCGCTTTTTAGGAATAGGAATCTCATCTATACCAAGGAGATATCTGGCAGTCATAGATTTTTCTGCTTCTTTCTCTGTTAGATCTTTAGGATTCTTTGAGAATAACACCTCCCCTCCTTCATCCCCTGCTTTCGGTCCTAAATCTAGAAGTAGATCAGCTTTTCTTATTGTATCTTCATCATGCTCGACAACGATTACACTATTACCACCTTTTTTCAATCTGATTAAAGAATTCAGAAGTTTTTCATTATCGCGATTAGCTAAGCCAATACTAGGTTCATCTAGGATGTAATTCACTCCTTGAAGTTTTGAACCTATTTGAGTCGCTAAACGTGTCCTTTGAGCTTCTCCTCCACTCAACTCATTAGCTGCACGATCAAGAGTTATATAATGTAAACCTACTTCTATCAAGAACGATAATCTGTTTTTTATCTCTTTCAACAATGGTCCAGCAATTTTCTGCTCTTCTTCGGTCAATTTTACCTTTTTGAAGAACTCTAAACACTTATCAATTGACATTTTATTAAGTTTAGCAATATTGGCTCCTTTGAACATAACAGAAAGGCTTTCTGGTTTGAGTCTGTCTCCTTTACAGTCCAGGCAAATCGTTAAGTCCATGAATTTACTAAGTTGTTCTTTTCGCGCAAGTGACTCTACACGATAATAAGCTGCCATCGTTAGAGGTATAAGTCCCTTCCACGTTGTGAAATACTCTCCTTTTCCTTTCCAAGATGATTCTTCTCCTCCCCACTCCCATTTAAGTTTGTATTCTTTACTCCCTGAACCATAGAGGAGTATTTCGCGTTTATCTTCAGGTAAATCCTTTATAGGAGTGTTTATATCAAAACCATTCTCTTTTGCTATAATCCCTATACTTTTCATCCCCATTCCCGTGTAGGTGATATATTTCAAACTAGATGTTGTAGTAGCTATAGCACCTTCAGCTAGGGATAATTCCTCATTTACAAACTTTTCAGGAACAATTTGTGGGATTTTACCTAATCCCCTACACATTCTACAGGCTCCTACAGATGTATTATATGAAAAATCTCTAGGGTGGAACTCATTTACTGCTATCCCACATTCCGGACAAACAAGTTTTGTAGAAAATATTCTTTCCTCTGTTTCACCTTTAATCCTTAGTTTACCTTTAGACATTTCAAGTGCTAAGGTTATACTATCCCTAATACTAGGTTCATTTTTTCTTAAACATATATTTCTGTCAATAATTATATCTATATCATGAGCTACATATCTTTCTAGATTTACTTCCTCATCTTCTAGATTGACTTCTTTATCATCAACTATTAACCTAACATATCCCTCATCTTTCCAATCTTTCAACTCTTTCCTGTATTCACCTTTTCTCTTTGAAAACATCGGAGCGATAATCTTTATTTTTTCTCCTTCGAATGAAGCAAAAAGTTGCTCTATAATCTGTTCTGAAGGTTGTGCTTCTATTTTAACTTTGCATGTAGGACAATAAGGTATTCCCACTCTTGCAAATAAAACTCTCATGTAATCATAAACTTCAGTTAAGGTCCCAACAGTACTTCTAGGGTTGCGAGAAATAGTCTTTTGATCTATGGAGATTGTAGGTCGAAGACCTTCTATATGTTCAACCTCAGGACGATCTAAGTTTCCAATAAATTGTCTAGCATAAGCTGATAAAGTTTCCATGTAACGCCGTTGAGCCTCAGAAAAAATAGTATTAAAAGCTAGAGAACTTTTTCCAGATCCACTTAGACCAGAGATAACAACTAGCTGGTCATGAGGAATATTAACTGATATATTTTTAAGATTGTTCTCTTTTGCTCTCACTACACGGATAGCATCTTTAACCATTAAATTATCCCCTTATCTTCCTTAAGAATCAACAAAAAGAAACTATGATTTCACTATATAAATATGAAGATTACAGATTAATATATTATCACAAATACGCTGTTATACCCTCTCTAATTTGGTTTTAGATTTTTTTCTCATTAATGGAATAAGGATGAAAATTGCTATAGCTGAAATATAAAATATAAAATTTGCTACTTCTGTAAAATCAGGTTCAGTTTCAGAAACAATTAACATCACATCTTTAATTGTTTTATGTCCTTCTGCATCTTGAACTGTTATTTGCAAATTGTGTTCACCATCGTCTAAGAATCCCAAAGAGATGTTTCTTACTGCAGGATGCCAATATCTAGGAAAAGTCAAATCTTCTGATTCGATAATATTACCATCTAACTCTATAGTATAAGAACCTGTTATTTCATATTTGTTTCTAAAATTGTAAAAAGCTCTCAAACCAAACTTTACTTCCGAATCTGATTTAATCCAAAGATTTGAATCAATATCAACATAAGGTGAAAAACTGAATCTTTCAACTCTGTATATGCCATAAGCTATATCTCCTTTTTTAGGAAAATTCATCTCCCAGACAATTTTCCCAGTATCATTTACTTCAACAAGTCTAGCGCTGATATCTTCAAACTCCCCATGAGTTCTAGTTCCAAAACATCCTAGACGATTAGAATTTGGTAACCTATCTGCGTCTCCCCAGATACTGGAATAATACTCTTTTGGAGCTGTCCATTCCCAAGTTACGTTAGCAGTCAAAGTTTCTTCATCTATTGTTATTTCAACCATTCTTGATTTTTCATTTAATGCATTAGTTCGGTTATGATAATCATTGTCAAAGATAATGAAAGTGTCTTTATCTACTATTTCTAAAGCGTGAGAATGATAAAATAATGTGTCTCTAATATTACCATTAATATCACGAAGAGTAAAATCACCATATTCACCAAGAGACCATAAAAGGTCTCCAGTCTTATGATCTACTTTATAGAAAGTATTGGTATTTCGACAATTGATGTACAAAACATCTACTTCATCATCAAATATAATCGTGTTAGTATGCTTAAGGTCAACTCTTACGTCGTATTTATCTTCAAAAGGACACCATTGATCTAAATCAACATAAGCCCATGTACTTGACTCCCAAACTTTATTTCCTTCGGAATCATATTCCAATACTTTATCAAAGACAACTGGTTCTTCGTCAACCCACGTTTGATAAGTAATTAAAGTGAAATATGTATTATTTATAGGATTTAGCTCGTAATCATGATGCCCTTTAAAGCCCAAATCAACAATTTCGTTAGTTTCAATATTCAACAGAATTACACTATTTGCTAAACCACAAATCACAGTCTTAGAATTGATGAATTCCACGCTATAAGATTCAACATCAGGAAGTGTCGTGCTACCTACTTTCTTTTGATAAATTATGGTTCCTTTCATATCGGTTATGTATAGAACTTGCTCAACAACTTGTTGTGTAGCCATATTGATATTTTCTAAAACAAACAGATTATAACCATCAAAATAATTTGAGCTTGTGGTAATGTTTACTGGTAATGTAGAATCAAATTTCATGTCGAATGGTAAACTAGGTGATAATGCTGATACTAATCTGGTATCAGTTAGTAGAATCGATGTTTGAAACACTATAAAACTGCTTAAAATAGTAATTAACAGGATTAAAATACCACAAAAACTCTTCTTTGACATCATTTTTAGTTTTTTTTACCCATATTTAGATTTTTTCCAAAATCTAAGTTTCAATTTCCTATCATTAGAAAGTGATACTAACTTCAATACAAGAATGTTTTTAGGTCATGAACTACTCTCTTTCATTAACTTTGTAACCTTAAGTAATGTATTATTGACTACTCTTTCATTCTTTTCCTGAGTATAGCTATAATTCCTAGAGTTAATGTAGTTCCTATAAATATGGAAAATGGTATATTATTAGGTTCTGTCATTGTAGAATCTTCCTCTGAAACTACAAGTTCAATTTCCTTGACTGTTTTATGTTTTCCTTCATCTTCAACGGTTATTGTAAGATTATATTTTCCAGTATCTAAGAATCCTAAATTGATCTCTAAATCCTTTGGTTGCCAATATCTTTCAAAAATAAATTCTTGTTCTTCTATTATTTGTCCATCTAATTCAATTATATAAGAACCTGTCATATCATATTTGTTCCTAAAATTATACCAAGTCTGAAAAAGGATAGATACTTCTTCTCCTGATTTAATAAATAAACTCTCATTAATCCCAATTATAGGTGAGAATCTCACTCTTTCCATTCGATAGATTCCATGTCCTATATCTCCCATTTTATCAAAATTCATCTCCCAAACAATATCACCTGTTTCATTTACTTCAACTAACCTTGCCCCTATATCAGTTTGTGGATGATCCATAGTTCCAAAACATCCCAAACGATTTAAATTTGGGAGTCTATCTGCATCCCCCCACCAACCTGAAAAATATTCTAGTGGTGAGATCCATTCCCATGTTGTATAAGCTGTCATCGTATTTTCGTCAATCTCTATTTCTAATATTCTTGATTGTCGATTTAGCTTATCTGTCTGATTATGTAGATCGTTGTCAAAATAGATAAAAGAGTTATGCCTTATCATCTCTAGAGCATGTCCATGGTAAAATAGACTATCCTTCTGAATACCATTTAAGTCATACATAGTGAAATTTCCATACTCACCTAGAGACCAAATCATTTCTCCTGTTTTATGATCAATTTTGTAAAATGTGTTGGTATTTCTACAATTTAGATAAATCACATCTTCTCGATCATCATAAATAATTGAATTAGAGTGAGTTATATCGATTTTATCACCATAATCATAATCCTCAAAGGGGCACCAACATTCCGGAGGTACAAAATCATGTGTGTTCTTGTACCAGACTAAACTTCCAGTAGAATTGTATTCCTCAATCCTATCATAGGCGAATAATTTCTCTTCCCCAAGGTCAAGGAAATATGCTTTCAATGTGAAATAAGTGTTATTTGCAGGATTATATTCATAATCGTGGTGTCCAGCAAAACTAAACTGCTTAACTTTATCAGTTTCTATGTTCCATAGAGCTGCACCACTTGAAGTTCCGTAAAGTAAGGTTGTTGAGTTGATAAATTCTACATAAAAAGCACCATAAAGTCCTATATTTTTCTGAATTATAGCATTTCCCTCCATATCATAGAAATAGATGTTCATGTCGACTGTTTCAAGAGTTGATATATTTCTTCTTTCGAGGACAAAAAGATTGTATCCATCGAAATATTCTCCCCCAATTATAACATTTGGTTCTACTGATAATAATTGATTTTCAGCATATATTTGAAATTTATTTGCAGTAAATACTGAATTTAAAAGTATTAAAGTCACAAAAAAGAGAAATAATTTTTTTCTGACCAAGTTCATAAATACAGATTGTTCATATACTATTTACATTTTTCTCTGAAACGTTGAATTAGATTCAATTAAAATCTGCTGTGAGTAAATTGATGAAGTCTTCTGCAAAAGACCTTGAAAATACACTCTTTTATTTTTTATTTACTTTGACAATCTCTTGTATTTTACCTAATATTGTCTCCATACTGCTTCCCTTTTCTTCTTTTCCTGAATATTGTTATAATTCCTAGAGTTAATGTAGTTCCTATAAATATGGAAAATGGTATATTATTAGGTTCTGTCATTGTAGAATCTTCCTCTGAAACTACAAGTTCAATTTCCTTGACTGTTTTATGTTTTCCTTCATCTTCAACGGTTATTGTAAGATTATATTTTCCAGTATCTAAGAATCCTAAATTGATCTCTAAATCCTTTGGTTGCCAATATCTTTCAAAAATAAATTCTTGTTCTTCTATTATTTGTCCATCTAATTCAATTATATAAGAACCTGTCATATCATATTTGTTCCTAAAATTATACCAAGTCTGAAAAAGGATAGATGCTTCTTCTCCTGATTTACTCCATAATGTGTCTTCAACCTCAATTATAGGTGAGAATCTCACTCTCTCCATTCGATAGACTCCATGCGCTATGTCTCCTATTTTAATGTAATTCATCTCCCAAACAATTTCACCCTTGTCATTTACTTCAACTAACCTTGCACCAATATCTGTAGTACCACTGTGACCTAGTGTTCCAAATGCTCCTAAACGATTCCCATTGGGTAATCTATCTGCATCTCCCCACCAAGCAGAATGGTATTCCTCTGATGAACGCCATTCCCAAGTAATATTGGCTACTAATTTCTCTTCATCGATTGTAATTTCTATCATTCTACTTTGTCTATTAATTGCATTAGTCTGATTATGTTGATCATTATCAAAGTAAATGAAAGTATCATCATCTACAAACTCTAAGGAATGGCCATGATAGAATAAAATATCCTTCTCTATTCCATCAATGTCATACATAGTGAAATTTCCATATTCACCAAGAGACCAAATCATTTCACCGGTTTTATGATCAATTTTATAGAATGTGTTTGTATTTCTGCAGTTGAGATAGATGACGTCTTCTCGATCATCATATATAACCGTGTTAGAGTGTGTTAGATCTCTTTTATCACCAAAATCTATATCTCTGAAAGGACACCAACAGTCAGGAGATATGAAATCATGAGTATTAGTATACCATACTAAACTTCCAGTAGAATTATATTCTTCAATTCTATCATATGCATAAAGCTCATCTTCTCCAAGATCAAGGAAATAAGCTTTTAATGTAAAATAAGTGTTATTTGCGGGATTATATTCATAATCATGATGTCCATAGAAACCCAGATGTTTAATTTCATCAGTTTCTATATTCCATAAAGCTGCACTCTCTGAAGTACCATAAAGTAAAGTTGTTGAGTTGATAAATTCGACATCATGAAAACCATATTGACCTATATCTTTCTGAATGACAACTTTTCCCTCCATATCATAGAAATAGATGTTCATATCTACAGCCTTTTGAGTTGTTAAATCTCTTCTTTCGAGGACAAATAGATTGTATCCATCGAAATATTCTCCCCCAATTATAACATTTGGTTCTACAGATAATAATTGATTTTCAGCATATATTTTAAATTTATTTGCACAAAATACTGAATTTACAAGTATTAAAGTCACAAAAGCAAGAAAAAGTTTTTTCTTGACCAAGTTCATAGACATAAATTATTCATATACTATTTACATTTTTCTCTCTAAATAATTAAAATGGATTTAATGAAAAGTCTGCAGTGAATAAAATTAATGAACTCATTTACAAATCATCAGCTATGCCTATTGAATTTGCTTCTATCATGCCTCATGGATTTGAATTAATAGAAGATTTGTACCCTGATGTGGATGAGAAATGGACAGTATTAAGATCTGCTCTGGAAAATGTTGCTCAAGATATTTATAAAATAACCCCAGATGTTATAGTAATTGCATCGCCTCATAACCTTCGAATAGATGGTTATATTGGAGTTATAACATCAGAGTGGTGCGAAGGAGAACTAGAAAACGAAGATAAATCTAAAACAGCTTATCTAAAATGGAAGGTAGATAGAAAAATCTCATCTTTAATTTATAAGAATGCCAAAAAAAATAACATACCTATTGTTTCAGTTAATTATGGTGCAGCTGAAGGAGATCTCTCTTCACATAAAATGGATTGGGGAACTTTCATTCCTTTATGGTATATAAAACAAGAATATGAAAAAATGAATAAAGAAGTACCTCCAATAGTTCTTATAACTCCTTCTAGAGAAATTCCTTGGGAAAATTTGGTTGAACTAGGGAAATTGATTGAGAAATCAAGCAATGATGAAGAATTGAATGCGGTTTTTATCGCTAGTTCTGATCATGGACATGCACATGACATAGAAGGACCGTATGGTTTTCATCCAGCTTCAAAAGAATACGATGAACACATTTGTGATTTGATTAGAGAAAACACTTTAGAAAAAATTCTAGATTTAACCCCAGAGTTTATTGAAGATGCGAAACCAGACAGTTTCTGGCAGATGCTGATTCTTCTTGGGATAATTGAAGAAAATGGTCTACATAATGAATCATGTGTATATAGATGTCCAACCTATTATGGAATGATCGTAGCATCATTCAAAATATAAAGAATAGAGAATCAAATTTCTTATTATACTTTTTCTAAAGAATTTTCTATCTTGAGTAATCTTTTAGAGATTTTTTTAAATTTATAACTTAGTTGTAGAAGAAAGTTATCCAAATAACTTGATTAATTATAACAAATAAAATAAATAAGAATAATAAAAATCACCCAAAAGAAAAAACTACAAAAGAAAAAGTAACTTTATTATTTAATAAAACCACCAAGAAACTAAAGACTAAAACTAATTTATAAAGTTTAAAAAATCTCTAAAA
>BPTO01000088.1 GCA_023705985.1 Candidatus Heimdallarchaeota archaeon
ATTAAAAAGATACAAAAGTCTATTCAAGGTACATAGTATTATGTATAAATAAAGAAAGCAAATATGTTATTGTTACCGTACATCCAATCGACAAAAGAGATATGAGAATTCTTGATGGACTTTTGAAAGACTGTAGAACATCCTACTCTGATTGACCTAAGTTACTTAAATTATCAGTTCCAGCAGTCATTAGTAGAATTGAGAAACTAAAAAAATCAGGGATAATAAAGAATTTTACTTTAAAAATTGATTATAAGAAAATCAGTGATGGAGCACCTAATATAATTTTGGTTAAATGCCCTAAAAAATCTGCAGAGAGTTTAATTGAACAGTTTAGGGGAGATTCAGCTATAAGGAAGATATTTCAAGTAACTGGTTCATATGAATTAGTTCTTATAACCCATTTCTTAGTCGAGAAAGAGAAATCAGCTTTTGTAAAAAGAGTTCAAAAAGCTGAACAGATTGATGATTTTGAAATTCTCGATATTCAAGATGAATATATGCCAGATTACTCGCTGGTTCAAGTTGGTCACAGTAATTCAATAAAGCTTATTTGTGATTACTGCAAAAGAGAATTTTCAGGGGATATCTTTAGTAAAGTAATAGGTCCTAGAAAAAGATATTTCTGCTGCAATACGTGCTTAAGTCAGTTCGAAGTCAAGTTTGAAAAAGGTTCAAGTTACTGATATTACAAATTGTTAATAAATTACCGGAATAAATTTGTTGATTCAACCGGTAAAATTTATAAATAGTTCAATATAGGATAACAAAAAGAAAAACTTCTGGAGAGACCTCATGAAAACCTCAAAAAAGTTACCTTTTATTATGATAATTTCTATGTTAGTTCTGTCTTCCATTCCTTCTGGAGTTCAGGCTTTGAAGATTTATGGATATTATGGATATGCATTCACAGAGGGGACCAACCAAGAATACGTACTAGTTTATAAAAAGGATATTTTAGAAACAGACATAATTCAGAATCAAGAAATCTTTTCTAGACGTGTTTATAAGACTCCTACTGAATTTAGGACTGAATTTGAAGAAGATGATGTCAAAATCTCCCAGCTTGAATTCGAAATTGAGGATCATACATATTTTATTATGAATATGTCATTGGTAGAACTTAATTCATTAGTCTACTTAGTTGTGGCAGCACGTAATACATCTTCAAATAAAATTAATATTTTTGCAACATTCACAGAAGATAATGGTGATTCATGGCAAAAATTTTCAACAGAAACAGAATTAAATACTTTGGATTATACATGCATTCTCACTTCAGAAGTTTCTTATACTTCGTTTTACTGTTTTGATGCTGTCGCATTTCAAGGAAACGTCACATTTGTATATACTTTCAGAGATGGAATACGAAGAAACTCAACTATCGTCTCGTTTGATCCAACAGGTATACCTTACAAAATGGCAGATGAACCACTAGATGAGGATGAATACACCAAAAAAGATGCAGACTATATGGGATTGGATTTCGATCTCTACGAACACAGCGATAGAATATATGTAGTTTATTCTTATAGAGAGGACATTAGATTCACATATTTGTTAGAGGATGGTGTCAACTTGTCGCGTGATGCAACTCTCATAGAACCACCAGTTGGAGATACAGACATTTTCAATCCGACACTTGTATTTTGGAATGAAGGTTTCTACATTATTGGTCAAGATAAACATTCAACAATTGTAAACCAAGTTGAGATTTTCGAGTTACATCTTTGGGGGGTGTGGATAGAGGATGTTGGAAGAGATTCTACAATAGTAGAATGCGATGTTGTAGGAAAATCATATCATGACGGTTTTTATGAACAAAAATCCTTATTGTCAACATATGAAGAGGATCTAATAGTTGTTTATGAAAGAGGTGATAGTTCAATGGGTGGTGGGTTACCTGATGTAGGCTTCTTCTTCTCAGATGATGGTGTGCAATGGACAACCAAATATTTGGGAGATGTGAATATCTTCACTAATTTAGGGTTCATCTTCTTTGTTGCCACTATTGGTGTTTTCATAGTAGTTTTACCAAGTTATATCTTTATCAAGAAGAACAAGAAATAGTTTTTTCTTTTCTTTTCTTTTCTTTTTCTCTTTCTTGTTTTGTTTATTATCTGATTATTTAGGAAATTTGAAAATCCCAACATTAGAATCTAGGATTGTTATTTAGTAATCAGCCAGATTCATCCTTTCAAATACCTAGGTTAGATTTTGGAAATGAATAATTTTTTATAAGAGGAAAACTAACTAAGTAATATGGCAAATTCTGGGTACAATCTTTTTGTTGTCATTCTAGGTTTTTGTTTATTAGGACTACCTATTATCCTAATTTCAGTTACAACAGCTCCTCCTACACCTAGTGAGTTTCAAAGTGTAATTTCTATTAATACTGTTCCTGGTGATACAGTAAGCTTAACCTATCTAAATGAGACTTCAAAAATTTACGGAAATTCCTCTTGTTTTGATACATTAGGAAGCACTGAACTATTGTCTCTGATAAGTAATGTATCACAGTTGATTTACGAAGAAAATGAATTCATGAAAGATGTAGATACAAAGGAATATGGAGGATTAAGCGATATGGTTCATGTTTTTAGCTTGGAAATGAACATTAGCTTAGTTATTCAATCTACTGAAATAGTCATGAATACATACAATGGTTTATTTGGATATCAAAACAATGGCACTTTTATTGTACATTTGGCTATGGATGAACACTATGCTTTTCATTATACTGAACTAGGATATCCAGATGTGAATGAAACTATATCTGATGTTGTAAGTACATATCTCAATTTGAAATACATAATTACACTCAACTACTTTGCAGATATCGAGATAGAAGGCGTTCAACAATCAACAAGTTTCCATAGACTGATACTACTTGAAAATGATGGAACTATATTATTCTTCATCTCAGATGAAACTGGATGGACGGCGATAGAGTAATATTCTTTATTTAATCTCTAATAAGGCGGTAAAGCAAGTGGATTGGAGATTGCTAGATTTAAAAGGTCTTCCAGGAATAAGAACTCAATCCATCTGGCATGCATTAGCTCTTGTTCAAAATGAGCAATCTTTACCAAACACATTAATTATTTCTTGGCCTAATAACCCTATAGTTTGTGTTGGTTTACACCAGATAGTTGACTTATCTATTGAAAAAGAATATGTGTGCTCTAAGAATCTGGAAATTGTCCGTAGAGCGTGTGGAGGGGGATCTGTTTATCTGGATCAAAATCAGATTTTCTATAATATTATTTGCCGAAATGATGACTCTCTAGAACCCTTGGAAAATTTCTATGAAAATTTTCTTTCACCTGTTGTAAAAACTTATAGACATTTTGAAATCCCAGCAGAATATTCCCCTATCAATGATATCATAGCCTTGGGGAAAAAAATAAGTGGGAATGGAGCTGTTACAATAAATAAATCCAGAGTCTTAGTAGGTAATTTCATACTTGATTTTCCTTCAAAAAAGATGGCTCAAATACTAAAAGTTCCACAAGAAAAATTTAGAGATAAAATAGCTAAAACCTTAGAGGAAAGAATGGGAAGCTTTCAGTTCTTCTTAAACTCTCAACCAAAAAAAGAAGAGATAATAATCGAATTTCTTAAGAACTTCCAAGAAAAACTCAATATTAATCTTATAGAGGGTAAATTAACTAAAATTGAGAAAGAGAAAATAGCTGAAATAGAGGATATGTACAAAACAGAAGAGTGGCAGCAATACGTTCAAGGAAGTAAGATCGCACAAATAAGACATAAAATTAAGGGAAGCACATTTTACACATTTAGAGAGAAAAAGTTTTTGGGAGGATTAGTGCAATTATTTATTCATTCAGAAGAAAACAAGATTCAGGATATTGTTGTGTCTGGAGATTTTTCTTTGAATAACCCATTTCTGTTAAGAAATTTAGAACAAGATTTAGTTGGACAAAACCTTGATGGTGAGAAGATTGAAGTTTTCATTACACAATTTTTTGATGATAACGAGGTGGATATACCAGGTATCTCCCCTAAAGAGCTTTCAAGTCTTATCGTATCAAAATAATCTATTTCAATATATTTTTATCGGCATATCTGAACATTTTAAGCTCATAAGTAATATTTTATATACAAGTTTAATGTATTATGTATCGAAATAATATGAAAGTGAAGTTAGTAACAGATTCTACCAGTTGTTTGACTGCTAAATATCTAAAACAAGAAAATATTGATTGCCTTGAATCAGTTATATTGATGGACGATAAGGAATACAAAGAATTAAGTGATTTGAATAGAGAAAAATTTACTGAATCACTACAATTTCTTGATCCTTACCCAACAACAAGTATGGCTAGTCCACAAAATGCTTTAGATATTTATGAAAAAGCTATTAAAGATGGATATGAAGAAATCTTTTATATCGGATTGAGTCCCAACGTTTCTAGTCAATTTAATATAGCTAAAATCGCTGCTAAACGCGTTAAAGACAAAATTAAAATGACATTTTTTCAATCTGGTTTGATGGGACCATCTGAAGGTGCTCTTGTTTACAATGCATCTCAATTGCTTAATAAAGGAAAATCTGTTGAAGAAATTATAGCTATTCTAGAAAAGCTAAAAGAAGAGGTATATACCGCTGGATGTTCGATTAACTTCAATTCACTATTCAGAACTGGAAAAGTAAAAAAAGGAGTAGCAATTTCTATGATAGCATCTGCTCTCAGCTTAAAACCAGTATTTGAGATAAACTTAGATGAAGGTGTTGTAGGTATAGGAGGAGGAACAGGTTTTAAAAGCGCAATAAAGAAAATTAAAACAGCTATCCAAAGTAAGACTACTCCAAACACACAATATGATCTTTTCATTTCAGATGCACTTGCACCTGTCTTAAGAAGAAAACTTGAGAGGGAAATTAAAGATCTGTTGAATATTAATTCTACTCAATATCTTCACTTACCTCCTGTAATAGCCCATTCTGTAGGTAAAGGGGCTGTTATGGTTACTGTTTGTCCTGTAATTGATGAATAGTTTGAAGGTTTGTTTATTCAGTAACTTTTTTAGTTACTGTTTCTTTACTTTTAATCAGATGCTAAAATGTCAAAAGGTATTTTATCCAATTTAGAACCTAAAGATGTGTGGTCGCTTTTTGAAGAAATGACTCAAGTTCCTAGACCTTCAAAGAAAGAAGGAAAAATAGGTAAATGGATTAAAAAATGGGCTAAGGAAAACAGTATTGAATGTAAGGAGGATGATGTTGGGAATCTTTTGCTCTCGAAAGGTCCTTCAAAAAACTGTGATACTTTTCCCACTTTAATTATTCAAGGACATATGGATATGGTATGTCAAAAAGAAGCTGATTATGATATAGATTTTGAGAATGATCCTTTAGAAGTTGAGACTGATGGTATAATAGTTTCTGCAAAAGGTACAAGTTTAGGAGCTGACAATGGTATTGGTTTAGCTATAGCTATGTCATTATTAAAATCTGAAGAAATACAACATGGTCCATTAGAAGTATTAATTACAGTAGATGAAGAAACTGGGCTAACTGGTGCTTTTAATATTAAAAAAGGCTTTTTCACAGGGAAATATCTTCTTAATATAGACAGTGAGGTTTTAGGTGAGATTACAATAGGTAGCGCTGGTGGAGGGGATGTAGAACTTAAAATTCCTGTGAAGAGTGAGATTAAGGAAAAATCAAAAGCCTTTAGGATTAAGATTAATGGGTTGAAAGGAGGACATTCTGGAATAGATATTAATAAAACTCGACTTAATGCTATAAAAATCGGAGTTGACGCACTTAATACCCTCAGAAGTGATTTGGATACAATTACAGAGCAATTTATTTTTATTAACTCCATAAAAGGAGGATCAGTGCACAATGCAATACCCAGAGAATTTGAATGTGTATTATTAGTTCCAGAAGAGTATTATAAATATGTTAAAAGGCATCTAAAGAACTGGTTAAGATACGTTAAATTCCAAATGAAAGAAATGGAACCTAATGCCAAGATTATATTAACTGAAGTAAAGGAAAACAAAGCATTTTCTGCTAGTAATTCAGAAGCAATAATTTCAGCTATAGTTGACATTTACCATGGCACCATCAGTCAAAGTCAAGAAATTGAAGGTTTGGTGCAGACATCTAATAATTTAGCAAAAGTGAGAACATCTGAAAAATACGTTGAAATTTCTGTAAGTACTAGAAGCTCAGTTGATGAAGAACTTCAAAAAGCTAGAGATGAAATCAAAATAATAGGAGAAGGATTAGGAGGATCTGTTGAATTAAGTAAAGCTTATCCTGGATGGAATCCTAACCTTGATTCAAGTTTCTTGAAGCTTGTAAAGGAAAAATATGAAGAAGTATATGGAAAAGAAATAAAATTAAGAGCGATACATGCAGGTCTAGAATGTGGATTGTTTATGGGGTTAGATTCAGAGTTACAAATATCATCAATCGGTCCAACAATTAAGAACGTTCATAGTCCTGATGAGTCTGTAGATATTGAATCTGTTAAAACTATATGGGAAATAGTAAAATTAATCGTCAATAACATGAAAGATTTAACTTAAGCATAATAAAAGTCCCAATCCTTTTAGATAGGATAGTTCATGTTCTTGAAAGAAAAGAAAAGTAACCCTATAATCGTTACATATATTTCCCTATATCTTTCTGAAAGACTAATCGATATGACGGATTGTAAGTTGATCTGAAAAATTCAGAATGAGATGCTAGGGGGAGATTCAAACAGCTTTTAGCATTAGATACTAAATGGGTAATAAATTTAAACCAACTCGCATATTGTTCTATATCTTCTTCTTTGATTATAATGCATTTCGAATTTACAAAATCCCCAAATTCTTCAAATCTCTCTTTGAACAACTCCAAGGAGCAAACAGTCGATTGTTGAACATTTTCCATCATATTCCATATATCATCGGTTTTATCGTTAATTCTACATTTCCACACTCTGAGGTTTAACCTCCCAATTTCTGTACTTTGATCTAAAAGCTCGAAAAGTTTCTCTTCATCACCAGGTTTTGCTTGTTGACTAAACTCAGAATTGAGATATCTTTTAATTTCGTGTAAGTCTCTTTTATCTGTAATTAAATGAGACCAACCACAAGATCCTTGTAAGATGAATTTGTAGATGTCAATCACTGTAACACATGAATATTGAAAGACATGCTGTAAGAGAGGGTGTTTAGCTATTAAAGTGATAGAATCTTTACTTGGTTTTATACGTATTTTACTCATCTTTTGTTCGTATAATTTGAATTCTTCTCTAAACTTCATTTAGAACACGTAATACTAGAAGTAATTTCAATTTTTTGGTTAATCATCCGACTTAATTTCTAAGCAAATCGGAAAAACAATAATACAATCAATCAATTGCTAAAGAAAACGCTTATTAGTAATGAATGAAGTATTTATCTATAAGACATACTTTTGTATGTTTAAAAAATGAGGTTGAGAATATGGTACATTGCAAACACACCTGCTCTGATTGTGGTGAAAAATGGAACTGTGACTTTCCTTACTTCTCGAACCATGAGAGCTTTGCAGAAGCTAGAACAGTTGGAGCTTATTGTAACGCTTATTGTCCCGTATGCAATCCTGAAAAAAGAGTAAAATTGGATGAATTATTTGATGAGACAGAAGTGTTGCAAGAAAACATAGATGATTTCTATGTAGAACAGAAAGAAATTGACTCAGATATATCGCTATATGAGTAAAGGAAGCAAAGTAGCTAAAACGTTAATTGTTTCCAATCTTCTTTCAACATTTGAGTAATTAGTGTTCCTACATAATGGACACTTATTCCTATTTTTTCTAATTCATCGCTGACACCATAGTTGTCACTACAGGCTTTGCAAGCAATAACCTCAATATCTGCATCAAGCAGTAATCTTACTTGCTCTTGAAATTCTTGATTATTTGCTGCGATCTCTTCTGTTGGCCCCCAGAGTATAACTCTGACTTCATCCATCCATCCTTGTTTTTTTGCATTATAAGCGTATTTAAAACTAAGCTCATTATGCACTTCCAAATCCGCGCTACTCAAAATCATAAAAAGCCTATTCATAGAAGAAATAGTACTAATATCTTCAAAAATATATTTGAAGAACAAAAAATATGCTAGAATTTCACTTCCACTATAGAGGACGAGCGAAAGAGGTTCTTTTCAACTTTTAAACCCATTTCTTCATATAAATTATAAGGAACTGATATGTCTGCTAGAAGTAACTTACCTATTTTTTCCTTTACCTTTGTTTTCTGAAAAACACTCTTTGGTAAAGCTAATGTTAAGGTATAATCAGCTTCAATCGTGGGTGTAAAAACTTCACCTGTTGCTACGCTTATACCTGAAGGTAAGTCTAGAGAAATGATTTTGCTATTAGTTTTATTAGCCCATTTAATTAAGAGAGCACAATTTTCCCTTGGTTGTCCTTTTAAGCTGTAACCTAGCAATGAATCAATAATACTATATTCATCAGTTTGTTTGATATCAGGTAGATCCTCTAGTTCTTTAATTTCCTTTATAGGGATTTTCAACTGTTTAAGAGTCTTTAATTGATGGAGAGTTGATTCTTTTAACGATTCTTGACTTACAGGTAACATTACTGTTATGTTATAACCCCAATTGTGTAACCTTCTAGCTGCATTCAACCCTCCTCCACCATTATTTCCTTGACCTGCAAGAATTATTACTTGGTTAGTTTTTGGACATAATTTATTCAATGTTCGAGCTATATTCAAACCTGTATTCTCCATCATTTGAAGTAAGGAGATATTGTAATTGTTGATCATTAGATTATCAACCATTATCATCTCTTTGGCAGAAACAAAAGGAATATTGGTTGAGTATACTCTGGGGAAAACACTATTCATTAAATACCAAATGCTTTTACTATTTATAAATTTTTGAAAACACAAAATTATCCTGACTTCGATAGTTACTTTGGTTCTAGCTTCACTTGCAGTAGGAGTTACTTACTCATTAACTAACCATCCTCTAGAAACAAATGATTTAGCCACAGATAGCACAAATAATCGTGTTTCTACTGATGGTTTAGCAGTATGCGATTCTATTCTTACTGAAGCTGAAGTGATAGCAATACTCGAATCTTTACCTGACATTCAAGAATTTTTAACAGAATTTGTTGAAGTAAATCTTTATCTCTATTATCAAGAAAAGTGTTGGAATGTCAAATAAACTTTATATTAACAAAGATTCACCAGTTTTTAAAATTTAAACGGGATATATCTTAATCTCTAGAATTTCTTCTTGTTTGATTTCATCAGAGAACTTTCAAGTTTTATATTTCCTTAACATCCCATAATGCTCTAGTTCTGTCCCTGGTATCTTTGTTTTTTCTTTAACTTCAAAACCATATCGCTTGTATATCTCAACATTCCTTTCAGTTTGAGTTTCCAGAAAACAATCTATTTTTTCTTTATCTAACCTATTTAACATTGACAATAGAAGGATTCTAGCAAATCCTTTTCCTTGGTGAACAGGATCAACTCCCATTGGAGCTAAGTACCAATATGGAGTTTTGACAACATTTCTACGAAAATCGATTGTAAAATGGTTTATTACTTCCATTCTAGAAACAATTTCCATTCCTAATCGGAAGTAAAGTTTCCAGCCTCCTACTTTCATAGCTTCCATTCTAGTAATAGTAGTCTTATCGCTTGGTAACCAAACAGCTATACCCTCAAAATTTTTTGAAGTTGCATAAACTTCTCCATGTGTAATTCCAAATCTAACTCGAAAAATAAAATAATGATACAACTGCTTTAATCTTTTTTCAGTGTCTGAGTACATATAACAACTGAGAGGGTCATTTTGAAAAGATTTAGAGAGGGTTATAGCTACTTGTTTAAGGTCCTTTTTTGAAACCCTATATAGGCTTTCTAAGTCATATTCCATAGGGAATATGCTCTTTCTTACATTTAAATATGCATGTAAACACAATTTGTTGTTGTGTATAATCATAGTTTCCTTTTCCTCCACTGGTTAAGGCAAAGATTTATACTTACGTATCAATTTTATAAAACTGATGAAGATTCAGATAATAACTGATTCAGCTGCAGATTTACCTATTGAATTTAAAGATAAATATGATATTCCTATTGTTCATCAAAGATTGTTTTTTGATGATAGAGAATGGAAAGTTGGTGTTGACATTCCTGTTAGAGAATATTATCATAAGCTCAAAACAATGAAAGAGATACCAAAAAGCTCAGTTCCATCACCTCAGGATTTTCAGGACATTTTCCAATCTTGTTTCAAAGAAAAGGATTACGATCATGTAATTTATGTTGGTATTTCAGAAAGTTTGACTGGAACATTGAATGTAGCTAGAGTAGCATCTCAAGAATATCGCGATAGAGTAACAATAATTGATACAGAATCAGCTTCAGGAGTTCAAGGACTTATAACTATTGCAGTTAAAAAGCTTGTAGAACGAAATTTACCAATAGACAAAATTGTCGAAGAAGTTGAAAAATTAAAGGAAAGAAGTATACTTGATGTAGGCTTTTACACTCTTGAAAACGTCTATAAGTCAGGAAGATTGAAATCGAAATTCATTCTAAATCTTACAAAACTTATAGGAATTAAACCAATAGCAGTTATGGAGCAACCAGGGAAATTAGTGTCTAAACTTCCAGGATTTGTTTTTGGATTTCACATGGAAAACAGGCTTACTAATATTATTGTCAAAAGGGCAAAAAAAGATATCACTTATGATATGATAATATCTCATGTGGAAAATCTAAAAGGTTCTACAAGGATAGCAAATAAAATTAAGAAGAAATTGAAAATAAGAGATTTTTATGTGACAGACGCTGCACCAATTATCGGATCTAACACAGGTATGAAGACAATTATAGTTTCTGTTGTTCCATCTATTGGTTGAAAAAGTTATATGCTATCTCATTCTAATATTCTAACTTGAGAAGGAATTCGTTTATTTTTGCTGCTATTTCTTTCTCTTTATCTTGGTGTACTCTATGAGTATCAGTTTTTATTTGTAATATTTCTGAATTAGAGTGATTTAAGAAGCTGTTTGAAACTTCAGGGTTAACAAAATGGTCTTTTTCAGCAGTTACCATTAATATTGGTATACCTATTTCTTTTTGCCTTCCTCTAATATCATATCCAATGATAAACTCATGGACATATCTTCTTAAACACCAATCATCGTTCATTTCAAGACGTTCAGCTGCCCAGCTAACATTTTTAGTTTCTTCAGTTGCCTTTCTTTTCAAATAAAATCTGTATATGCTAATTATCATTTTCTGAACAAAATTCATTATGAATGCAGGAATCCACCCGAGAACTGGCAACCAAAATGGTGTTCCATAATAAACTTGAGGATGCAAAATTGTTAAAGCTAGTGGCATCGGACCTTTCCCATCTAAGATATAACTAAAAGTTTGAGAACCTCCAGAGCAACTCCCAAGAATAATAAAATTCTTCTCTTCTAAATCTAGAGCTTTAATAACATAAGCAAGTTCTTTATTATATTCTTCATGAGTAAATAAGCCCTTCTTGTGAGGAGTAATAGATTTTCCAAATCCTCTGGGTTCATAAATTACTGCATTTCCGTAAGATTGCATAGCTTCAGCAAGAGCAAGAAAATTGTCAATGCCACTTAACCACCCCGGAATAATAATTATTGTGCGATTAGAGTATTTGTCTTCTTTTGAAGGCTTTATTGCAAGTCTAATCTTAATTTCAGGATCATCATTAACCGTGATGATTCTTATTTCTTCTTTCATCTTGATATAAGAAATCAATATCCACTATTTATGTTTTGCATGTTTAAGATAAAAAAATACTTGTAACTGTAGGAGAAGAAGAAATAGTAAATAATCAGATTGAAATCCATATTTTACGATTAGCTATTCCATCTTCTATCATTTGATCAGTTGCATTAATCCACATATTGTGGTCACCAGAATAAGCATATCTTAGCTGATAATTCTCTTGAACATATTGATTCCATTCATCTAATTTGACTAACCTATCTGTCCAATAAAGTATGATTGTAATGTTGTATTCAATAGCTAACGCTATTAAATCTTTGCTTTGTATATTTTCTGCGTAAATTCTTTGTTGACTTATGTCCACTAAAGATGGTGGAACTAATCTTTCTGCTAAGTATGCAATAGATGGTCCATCAGTTATGAAATACTCATCTTCATTAAGAATTGTTCTAATAAATTCAGCTGTTATATCAGCTGCAGGATAAGGATAGGGAACTAGATGTTGTACATAAAATATGGGTAAAGAAAGCAACATTGAGCAAAACAAAATTAAAAACAATGATAATCTTTGTTTTGTTTGGAAGAAATGTCTTATTTTAGTATAACAAATCTTTAGGATTCTACTGAATTTAGCTGCTCTTTTTTGCAACCAGCAATGTATTTTAGATTTGGTTTTATTAATGTATGAACAGGATTTAAACAAAAACAAAGAGGCTAGAATTGCAGAAAAAGGAACTAAATGAACAAGGTGATGAGGGAATAGAGGAGAGTAGAACCAAAGAATTACAATATTGTACCAAGTCCAGAAAAATAGTAATTTTTCATACTGATTTTTTGTTCTAAACAAAGATATTAACCCTAATAATCCAACAATATTAATAGGGTCAGTAATAAGCCACTGACCCATTGACCCTATACTATAGAGTACAATGTAGAAATCTCTTTTCTTTTGAATATGAAAATATATTATTTGATTGACCATGGAAGGTACATCATAGTTAAATAACATTAAGAAGGGCACAAAAAAGCCGATTGTAAATAATACTGCCTTCAATTTATTTTTCTTGGATATTATATAATAAATAAGAATAAAAAGAAAAGGAATCGCACCAAATAATTTGAAAAACATACCAATGCTTAAACTCGTACCTGCTAAAAATGCACTAATACTATAATTAAATCATATTTTCAAAAAGAAGAAAAAGAAATAAAT
>BPTO01000089.1 GCA_023705985.1 Candidatus Heimdallarchaeota archaeon
GAAAGCAGATGTGTTTATCAAAACCAAGTTTAATATTAGCTTCTACCACTTTTTCAATTAATCCTTTGATTTGATCAGTAGAAAGTTCCTTTGAATTGCTTTTTCTAAGATGTTTAACATAGCAATACCAACAATCAGAGTTACAAGCTGTTGAGGGATTGATTACTATACAATTGATAAGAGCTGATCTATCATTATTCAAGGGTGCTTCTTGCTTTTTTTTTACAAAAAAATTGAATTTTTGTAAATATCTGATTCTGTTATTTATCCTCTGATGATAGATATTATTGTTCTTTTTAATCATATTTTCAAAACTAATAATACTGGAAATATTTTCTGAAGAATCTTCTGAGATAGTGTAATTCTTTTCCAAGAACCAAAACATCTGTGAAAAAGAATCTAATAAGAAATCAGTATCTCTAGAATTGAAAAAAAATACTTCGTCACTCTTAGTCATTTTTCTCAGCATACTGATTCTGTCTCTTCTCTGTTTTCATCACTTTGTAAAACAGAAGCGATTTTACTCAACGCATCATCTTTATTCAGAAATTTACCAATAATTTTCTCGTCAGAAATCTTTTTTATAATCCACCAGTTATTTTCAAAATAAATTTCAAAATCACCACATTTTTCTCTTTCGCTCATTTCTTCCCGAAGTTTTATTCCTAACAGCTTATTTAATTATTTCCAGTGAACTCAGCACAATAGTCTTAAATGTCCTCAGAATTTAGGGTTTAGGAAGATGATAAGTAGAAACTACAAAATCTGTTTAGTTGGAGATCCAGGCGTTGGGAAAACGTCTTTAGCTCTTAGACAAGCTCATGGGACTTTTCCTACTTCACATCACCCTACTCTGGGAATTAATTTTGTTATTTGGAACACTATTAAAAATAACATAAGAATCAAATTAATAATCGCAGATTCAGGTTCTCAAGAACGCTTTTTATCTGTTTTACCCACTTATTTCAAAAACTCACTTGCAGCTGCAGTAATTTATGATATTTCAAAAAAAGAGACTTTTATAAATTTGGATAATTGGATTAAAATTCTAAGTGAAAGCGTTAGCCAAATACCCTTTATTTTGATAGGTAATAAAAGTGACAAGAAATCAAAAAGAGAAGTTACGCAAGAAGAAGGAAAAAAGTTTGCAGAGAAACACAAAACTGAATATTTTGAAGTTTCAGCAAAAGAAAGGACCAATATGAGAGAAATGTTCTTAAAAATAATAGAAATTGTTATGGCGGGAGACAAATCATTGGAATGATTTGTCTCATTACATGGAATAGCTTTTTATTTATTTTAACTTATTATTATTTGTGACAGATTCAAAATCAAAGTACAACATTCTTATTTTGAATATCGACGCGTCAGATGAACATTTACCGTTTAGAATGATTTTCAACTGTGTAGAAGGAGAAGAAGTAACCGATTTAAGAGATGGTAAAGAGCAAGATATTTCAGAGTATTTTGAGGATGAATATCTCCAGTTAGAAGCAGTTAAGTTTGCGAATTATGATAAAAATAACGAACGGTTAGAACTATTTTTCTATCAATTCATAAGTAATCACGATTCTGTATCTCTTTTGAATTTTTTTAGTAGTAATTATTCAGATTTTTGTATAAATAAAACAAAAGAGGATCTAAATTTTATTTGTAAATCTGTGTGTGGTCTTTTCAAGCGTTTAGAAGACCAAAAATACGAAAGGATTATAAGTAAAAATGATCAATTAGAAATTTTCAATGAGAATTTGAGCAAATTATGCAAATATTATCAGTGGCAACTTTTTGAAGAACAAAATTTGAGGAGGAGTGACGAGATTGATGATCCAACACCTATGATTTCACAAGTTATCTTCCTAGATTGTACCTTAAGAAAAGATAATAGGAACCTAATACAACTTGATTTTAATGAAGTTTCCTTTGTTTATCCTGAAGTTTTAAACCATCCGACCTATAAAGGCATAATAATCCCATACAATTGTCTAGAACAAATACAGAGATGTTTCATGTCTAGTAACCTTTTTTCTAATGTGAAACTTGCTAATTCTTCTTTTTTTGACGATTTAATTTCAGTTCCTGATACAGCATATCTTACGTCACCCGAAACTAGTGATAAGATTAAAATTGTCTTCGATTATCATTTTTATGGGGAAGATAGTTTACTTATCTCTGCATACTTTATTGATTCAAGAATTTACGATAGTTCATTACTGGATTCTCGAGAACTACCTCAGATTAGAAGAAATATATCATCATATTTGGAAACAGATAGTGATTTAGAGAACGTAATAGTGAATTCAGCTTTTAGGAATTGGTACAAGGTTTTAAGAGTAAGAACGGAAGATATAGAAAAAGATCATTGCTTGGATCGAATAATTGAAGACAAAAAGGTGGATAACTTATGAATCATCTGATTAACCAAATTTCGGATATTGTATACTCACCTGAAAGCATATTTGATAAAGTGAATAAATTTAAGACTCTGTTTGATTACTTTAATGGAAACTACAGAGATTTCATCCAGAATCAACCGACTTTCTTGAGTGAAATTCGCAAGAAATTAAAAATAGAAATAGGTTTCCTCTCTCCTCAGAAAAAAGAGATAAGTTTAGCGATTTATGGTATTTTACTAACTGAGGATCTAATAGAGAAATATAGCGAGTTCCATTATGCTGAAGATATCTCAACCTTATTGGATGTAACAAATAAAAAGAATATATGTACAGAAGACGAATTTGTAGGTTTGTTAACGTCATTTGTTCATTGCATCAAGGGGTCAACAAAAGCACTTGATGTTATATTAGAAAATCTTTGTCTTACTAAAATAAAGGAAAAAGATAGAGATATAAGTGAAATGCTTTTAATTAAAAACAATTTCTTACCTGCTCTATCTGAAGCGTTTTTAGAATTTGAGGTAGGTGAATTTCAAGTAGATTTACGTTTTATTACTGCAATATTCTCATATTTAATAGAAAAAAAAGTTCTAACTGATGGTCCTGATCAAAACTTGAAATCTATTAGTTATTATTATAACGTAATCAAATCAAAATATCCGCTATCTGAAGGGGAGGATTTATATTACGATTTAATAAGGACACAGCTAATCGTTCCTTATTACTCTGAAATTGAGAAGTACATTCTTCCAAAAATCGAATCACTTTTACTACAACAATCATTAAGCAAAATTGATAATCAAGAGGAAATTGGAGAAATAACTTCTGATGATGAGAAATCAGAAGTTCATCCAATTATAGCTTTTGTTTCAGAGATAGTAGAAGAAGTGCTAAATCAAAATCAAGCTATAAATAGTGCTAAGAAGCAACACATTGAAAGTAACATTGCGTATCTACTAAAGAAAAGTTCAACAGAGAATGAGACGTTTTCCAGTCCAACTCTCAGTAGTGGAGCACTTATTGAAATTATAGATATCTGGTTTATCTTATTCTCTCTATACCCTCAACTTGCTTTACATTTAGTTAATTTATCTGATTACGCTGATTATACAGAAAACCCTGAAAATTACCTTCAAACAAATCGCAGAAAAATTATGCAACAGCTTAATATCAAATTTAGGAGATATATTAGTAGCGATGAAATAAGTATAGATAATATTGCCAAAGCATTTGCTAAAATATTAATAGAAATATTATCGAATCCAACAACCAAAACCATTGACTTCCAAAAATAAAATGGCTATTATTTCTTAAAGCAAAAAACTTATTGAAATATTAGAAAATATAGTACTTGAAGATGATTCAATCAGAGATAGAACTTCGGGAACTCGTACATCCTTCAGACTTTTATGAAGTTGAAGATATACAACGCGATGCGTGGGGAATGCCTGATATTGAAATTGTTCCTAAAAGAGAGATGTTTGCATCATGCAGAAGTGGAGGAGTAGCCATTGGTTGTTTCACAACTAGTATGATCGGTTACTGCTGGGGGTGGGTTGGAAAGACAAATAAACATGATGTGTTCCTTTACTCCCATCACAATGCTGTGAGAAAAACATTCCAAAATCAAGGTATAGGCTATTTACTTAAACTTCAACAAAGAGAATGGTGTATACAGAACAATTTTAAGATGATAAACTGGACATTTGATCCCCTTCAATCTAAAAACTGTTATTTAAATTTTCATAAGCTAGGAGCGATATGTGATACTTACTATTCAAATTACTGGGGACCAATGCAAGATTCTGAGAATATTGGGATGGACACTGACCGTTTTTATTGCAATTGGATTCTGAAGTCTGAGAGGGTAAAACAAAGACTAGATCAAAAAATTGAGCATTTTGATGAGGAGATGCTAAATCCTTCAAATCATACAATAAATACAGATATTAGAGATGACCATTTGATAATTACCAGAATTAATTTAAATCTTATTTCACAGACATTAATTGTTGAAATACCCTCTAACATTAATCTTATGAAAAAACACAATCTAGATTTAGTAGTTGAATGGAGAGAAAAAACAAGAAAGGTTTTTCAAACCTATTTCAAAAAGGGTTATACTGTAACTGACTTTGTCTTGAAGAGAGACGGTACTAATATTCTAAAAACCTTTCATATCTTGACAAAAAAAGGTGGTTCCTAATGAAAATTGATTATGCAACGTTTTATACTGTGAAAATGGCATTGAAAAACCCATTCAGAACAAGTTTTGGAATTATGCAAGAACGAGAAATACTTTTGATATGTTTGCAGTCAGGTGATTTCAAAGGTTGGGGTGAATGTATAACTGAAAAAGGACCTTGGTATTCATCAGAGACAACAGACTCGTGTATACATATTATTACAAAATTTATCATACCTTGGTTAAAAGGAAGTAATATTGAGCATCCAACTGACTATCCTCCACTTGTAAAAAGAATTCGAGGAAATCAGATGGCAAAGGCTTGTATTGAAGATGCTCTTTGGGATCTTTATGGGAAAATTGAAGAGAAATGCCTCAAGACACTGATTGGTGGAGAAAAACAACATATAGAAGCTGGTATATCTCTAGGGATTCAGAAAGATTTCTCAATTTTATTAAGCAAAATCAAGGATGCTTTAGAACAAGGATATCAAAGAATTAAGATAAAAATTGAACCAGGATGGGATGTTGATATTGTCAAACAAATCAGAGACAATTATCCAGAGATAAAATTGATGGTTGACGCTAATAGCGCTTATAGGTTAAAGGATAAAGAGATTTTCCAAGCATTGGATCGATATGATTTAATGATGATTGAACAACCTTTGCAGTATTATGATATCATTGATCACGCTACTCTTCAAAAAGAGATTCAGACACCCATATGCTTGGATGAATCAATAAAAAGTGTTGACGATGCTAGAACTGCAGTTGAGATAGGAGCCACTAGAATAATCAACGTCAAACCTTCACGTGTATCTGGTATCACTGAAACTCTGAAGATTCATGAACTAGCTAAATTAGTTAATGTGCCTTTGTGGATCGGAGGTATGCTAGAAACGGGTATAGGCAGAGCAAAAAATATAGCAGTTGCTAGTTTATCATCGTTCAAATTGCCAAATGATTTAAGCGAAAGTTCCAGATATTACACTGAATTTATAATCAAGCAACCTTTCAAAATGAACAAAGAGGGTTTCATTCGAGTACCAGAAGAATTCCCAGGTTTAGGAGTTCAAGTTGATGAAGAAAAAATAAAACAATTATCCAATAAAAAAATGGAGATTTAAGAAAAGAAAAAGATTAAATAAAATAAGCATTTACCCAACAATTTCTAATTCTTCACCGAATGAAGGACTTAAAGTTGCCATTACTGAACCTTTTCCAAGGGTATTGATCATCATTGGAACTATAGGCCAGTAGTAAATATTATTGATTTTTCGCACTTTTACAATCTCTTCTTCTAGTTTTTTAAGCCTTTCTGGCGCACCTGCACCACTCATGAATAGATCATACACTAATGTTTCATCAGTTTTTTCAATTATATTAGAGATTATTTTTTTGAGTGCTCCTTTGAACCCCATTCCTCCTCCTAGACTTTCCACTCCCTTTTCGAAATTGAGTTCAAACATAGGTTTAAGTCTCATAAGAGTAGATATAATTGTGATACCAGCACCTTTTTTCACTCTTCCTGTCTTAAATAGAGTTTCAAAACTTTCTGAGAATCCAGCGCCATAAACCTTGTGTTTCTCAGATTCTAAATGTTCAACAATTTCTTTAACGTTTTTTCCTTTTTTGACGAGGTCAAGAGCCATTAGGGTTATCATACCTTAACTGGGGCCCATTATTTCACAGTCATAAACTGTGAGTTTAGCCTTCTTAATTTTCTTTGAAGCAATATTGGCTGCATTTAATGCTTGAGAGATATTAGTGCCAAGACATATATGGAGAATCTCATCATATCCATCATCTTCAGCTTTCTGGAAAAAATCAAGATAATCTTGTGGACTTGGCAGACTAGAAGTAGGATATGGATCAATATCTTTAACTTCTTTCATAAACTTCTCTCGATCTATCTCAGAGTAGTCTTTGACATGCTTACCATCTATCAACAGATAAAATTCAACAAAGCCAATATTCTCTTTTATCATCATATCCATTGGGATACATGTAGTTATATCAGTAATGATTTTAACTTTCATAATAAATTCTCAAATAAAACAGCTATTTAAATGATTTCACAAAACGTAAGTAATATAGTTTTTAAATTCAAGAATAAGCGTGTTGTTTGTCTTAATCTGGTGTTAGAGCCCATAACAAAGCTTCTAGCATCTTTGATTTAAATTCTGAAACACCAGTGTAACTTGCTGAAAAATATGGTAATCCGTGTATTTTTTCTTGTAATCCTACGAAGAAATCTGCGTACTTCTTGCTTGCATCTTCTAGATTCTCAGGAAGAGACATTATAGTAGCAACCCTTGGAGAAGATTCCAAGTCTGATAATAGATCATATATATACTTGTATTCTCCTGTATCAATATTTACAAGAAAAATTAATGCTTTTTGCTTTTCTATAAACTCCTTGGTTATCGAAGTATTTGTTACAAGAGTTAGTTTAGTTGTTGATGTTTTGATATAAGCTTCTTCTACTTTATAGACAGACTCTTCATATGGAAGTGAAGATAGTAATGTTGCAAAATAGTTTCTAACTAATTCTGTGTATTCCATTGGATAAATAACAGAGTAATTTAATCCTTTTTCTTTACTTGTGTCAGGTTTTTTTTGGAGAAAAGTAATTAGCTGTCCTGATAATTGTTCTGCTTGCTTTTGATTCAATAATCTCTTGATAATACTATTATACTCTTTTATGATGTCTGTAAGAAAGTTGGTGCTAACTTGCTCGATTTCGTAAATTTTCATAAATCTGTAAACTAAGCTTTTAGCAAGTTCTTCCCTAAAATCGTCTATTTTTGAGACCATTTCAGGAACTAACATCAACAGAAGTCCTATAGTTTTGTGTTTCATTCTCTTATCTTGAACAGTTTTATCATCTACCATGAATGAGTATGCATATTGAACGAAACCAGAAGAAAATGCGAAGGGAAAGGGACCGTAAAGCTCAGAGGTCATATCATCTAACGCAACCATTCCTTGAAAAATTAATGAATAAGTCATAGTTCCAGAAAATCTAAATTTGTCAACTGTGGTTTCATCGAAATGAACGTCTTGGTCTGCAATCATTTTTGAAAGAGTTGGACCAATATCTTCTAATTTGAACAAACAGATTAACATAATATAAGATTAGATTTATGACTTTAAAATTTTTTGTGAGAAATATTAACGGATTCTTAGTGATTCTAGTTAAGTATTTTATTTATTTTTTGCTGATGAACTTTTAGAAATAGGTTTCTTTGTTTTGGATATAGGTTTTTTTGAAGTAGATTTAGAGGTTGAAGATGGTTTTGTTATCTTTTTAGTTGGAGATTTCTTTGCTACGGGTTTTTTTTCTTCTGATTTTGTCTTGGTTTCTTTTTTACTACTAGTTTTAGTTACTTTCTTAGTTGTAGTTTTTTTCACTGGGGTTTTTTGTGCAAGTTTCTTTGTTTCTTTCTTTGCAACAGGTTTTTTCTTTTCCTTTTCTTCTTCAACTATTTGGTCTTCTTGCTCTTCTTGCTCATGAGCTTGAACGATATACAATCGCCCATTGACGAGTTCAATTTTTGCAGATATCTCTTCTTTGAGTATCAAATCATAAGTTAATTTCTCTACCTCTTCACTTGATAAGCCAATTTTTTCCGCAAATATATCCAAAGGAATAGATCCTACTTTTGAAAGACTCTCAATATACTTCTTCTTTAGCATCTCGAATTTAATTTTTTCAGGAACATCTCTACCATTCAATATATTCGCTAAAGATTCATATGCTCCATCTTTAAAGGCATCAATTATTTTTGATATAATGTGTTTTGAAGCCCCATTTATATTGTATTCATCAATTGAATCGCAAAAGAGTTTTAGACTCTTTCCGGACATTTCTCCAATTATTGATAAACCTGCTATCCATGAATCGAACATAACAACTAATTCTATTATTCTATGCAATATCATTTCATTAGGTTCTTCTGTTTCTATTGCTTCACTGTATAGTTTAACAAGAATTCTTGCTATTATACTCATCATTTGAGGGTCATCGGCACTGATTACGTTTAGAAGGCGTCTTAACTTCTCAACTACAAGTATTTCTTCGGTGTAAAGGTGCTTAATTATAAATGAGTCAATAATTTCCTCAGAGATTGGCAAAGAGCTATTAATGATTAACATTGAAGTCTTGAGATAATTCAGGAACTCTTTATCGTCTTTTGTCCACATACATTTATTTAATAACTCTTCAAGACGTTCCCTGTAGTAGTCTCGTTTATGTGCTGCGAGAAAAGTCACAATATCAGCTATTCTTTCTTCTGGTTTAAGTGCTATTACTTTTGCTAGTTTCACTAACAGAAGTTTGAATATCTTGTCAACTAATAGAGGATTGTTTTGTAAAGATAGTAAATCAGAAAAAATAACTTCTACTCCCGATGAATTCAAAGATAATGCTCGATCTATAAACGATCCAATTATTTGCTCATCCGCGTCCATCGATTCAAAATCTGTCCATTCTAATTGATTTATTTGATCTATTCCTGGAAGAACAAAGTGTGCATCTTCACTAACAGATATTTCAGTTTCAGGAAAGCTTTGGTTTTCAGCAACGCTTTCCTTAGAAGGAGGTGTAGGAATCGTGCTGATATCTTTTGGATCGTCAATAATGTCCATTTCAAACTCGTCAGTTAGACTTTCATCTACAATTTCACTCAAAACAATATCTTCACTTGAATCTTGATCAGATACCTTAGAAACGCTATCTTCGAAATTGAATTGCTCTAATAGTTCTTCTTCTTTTCCTCGATCTTGTTCACTGATGTCTTCCAACAAACTTTCAGGTTCATCCAGTAGGGCTTCAACTTGATCATCTGATTCTCTTTGTCTAAATAAATTGACTAATTTGTCAGCAACACCTTCTCTTTTCTTTCTGGGTTCTACACTAATTGATTCCAATGATACTTCTACAGTCTTCAATATAGTTTCAAAAAATTCTTGAGATTGTTGATTTTCAACATTTAATTCTTCTACTATAACACGAATACCAGCTTCTCGTAATCTAGAAACAAGATCTGTGTTCGTCTTATCTATTATTATTGTGTCTACGGTCTCTTTTATCAGTTCAACAATATTAATCAAATTAGATCCAAAATTCATTTTGTTTAGAATTGCTTTTTCATAGACACTTAACTTTTCCTCAACCCAGAAAGGAGATAAGAAAACAATTTCACCATTTGTTCTTTTAAGTGCTTCGCAAAAACTTTCAGATTGAAATAAAATATATAAAGATACTAGGTCAGTTGGAACAATTATAACTGCTGCTGCATTAACAATTCTCTTTGAAGCTTCACTGCAGAGTCTCATTTTTTCTATTTGATCTATATCAATAATACCTGTTATCTTTTCTAACTCTGTTTCAATTAATTTAGAATTAACTTTACCCTCATGTTTTCGAATTTCTATTTCTTTACCCATTAAGAACTGTCTAACAGGTATCTCTACATCACCATTTTTCATGTGCAGTATTCTTATTTCATCAAATATAGGAAAAATGAAATCTTCATCAAATACTGCTTTTGTGATTTCTCTCCAAGCTTTTAAGTAATTGTCATTTCCTTGTTTGATGTCAGTTGCAAAACGAGAAATCAAATAATTCAAGGTTGATAATTGTAAAGGATTATAAAATTCGAAATATTGACCTAGAGCTTCGAAAACGCCAAGAGACTCGATGTTGAGTTTAGCTTTTATTTCAATCTGACTTGTAAACTCGATGTGATATCTTAATATTTTAGAGGGGTCAGAATGGTGAATTAAAAAGTCACTAGAGTTATTTGCAATCATAGAAAGTGCAATATCCCCTCTATGCAGAAGTTGTTCAACAAAGGGGCTTGTTCGAAACCCTACATTCACAACTGCAATTTCCTGTTCAGATGACATCAATAGACCCCTAAGTTAATCAAGCAAAGCTTTTGTGATGTGATTTCACAATGTTAAGCTAGATAGACTGATTGATAAATATTGTCATAAATTCACCCTTTGCATTTATAAAGGATTCATATATCTAAAGTGCTCATAATAAAATATCAATTGTATTTTCACTAGTTCTATACTTTTCAGAGAAAAAAACCTTTAAGTTATACCCTGAAAATATAGCTGATGGATAGAGAAAAGCAAATTAGCAAATTATCTGAAGACGAGTTTGATTTGTTGGTAATAGGAGGGGGAATAAATGGTGCTGGAATCGCAAGAGATGCTAGCTTACGAGGTTTGAAAGTAGCTCTAATTGATAAGGGTGATTTCTCTTCTGGAACTAGTTCAAAAAGCGCAAAACTTATACATGGAGGGCTTAGATACATAGAAAAATTGCAGTTTAAAATGGTTTTTGAGAGTGTTAGGGAGAGAAATATTTTGCTAAAATTGGCTCCTCATCTTGTAAAACCTTTAGAATTTGTAGTTCCAATTTACAAAGAAGATCGTGTTCCTAAATGGATTTTACTTCTAGGTCTTATAGTATACGATTTCTTCTCTGGTTTAAAAAAACCGAGACACAGAAGACTTAGTAAGAAAAAAATTATAGAACTCTTTCCATGGTTGAAAGAAGATGGCTTGAAGGGAGGAGGACTTTATACTGATGCAAGAGCTGATGATAGTCGTTTAACAATTGCCAACGTGCAATCTGCATATGAAAACAAAGCTATAGTTGCAAATTATATCAAAGCGATAGATATAGAAAATTCAGAACCTATGAAATATGTCTCCGTAAAAGATATGCTATCTAATCATGAATTCAAAATTAAGTGTAAAATTGTCGTCGCAGTTATAGGTGTATGGCAAGATCAACTTTTAACTGCCCATAAAAAATTACCGAAGATAATTCCTTCAACAGGTAGCCATTTTGTAATAAAACAAAATCTTTGTAATAATAGAGCCTTAGGATTCATATATCAAAAAGCCAAATCCACGGGATATATTATCCCTTGGAAAGATCATACAATAATAGGTACAACAGATATTCCTTTCGAAGGTAACTTAGATAATATCATTCCTTGTCAAAAAGATTTAGACTTCCTTTTAAGTGAGGTTAATAGAATTATTAGAAATGAAAATTCTATAACTGAATCAGATATTTTCAGCGCTTTTGCAGGAGCTAGACCTCTTTTTTACAGCAAAGCAGAAGTTACTGACATATCTAGAGAATTTAAAATAGCTGAATTAGAAGATGAAATAATTGTAGTTACAGGTGGAAAACTAACTACATATCGATTACTAGCTGAAAAAACAGTTAATAAAGTTTACAAAAAATTGAAAAGAAGAAGAGTTAGATGTTTAACTCATAAAATACCCCTATCTGGATCTGATATTGAGGATTTCAGCTGTTTTTATTCAGAATATAATAAAAAACTTAGCGATATGGGCTTTAAGGATGAAAACGTCAATCATTTGCTCGATACTTACGGAACGAGAGTTAAAAAAATTCTAGAACTTATTAGAAAAGATGAATCCCTAAAAAGGAAAATTTCTGAAACAAAACCTCACATATATGCTGAAATTCCATATTTAGTGCAAAATGAGTATGTATGTAGAATCGAAGATGTATTTTTTGGGAGATTGCATTTGGATTTAACTCTTGACAATGGTTTTGATTGCATTGACGTTATTGCACATGAAATAAAAGAATCATATAATCTAAGCAATGTTGAAATTGAAGACCAAATAAAAGAGTACAAAAAGTACATAAAATCAATAAGAGAGCTTAAATGAAAGATTAATAGATAGTTTGATAGGGGAATCTTTTTGTCGAAGAAAAAAAACGACTTAGTTTAGGTTAATAGAAGAAAAGGATAAAATATTGAGTAAAAAAGGTTGAAACGGGAATATTTTGAAAAAGATTTTGTCGAAGGAAAGATTAGACTAAATTGTAGAATTATTATAGTAGAAAAAAACTTCGAGGAAAAGATTTCATCACATTAAAAGATTGATCTATCAGCAGTAACGATGAAGGTAATTATTCTAAAATCAATATTGAATATGTTCCTACATTTTTTCTATTTAATGTTACTCTCATCAAATTGGCAAGCATATTGGAATTATGATTTTTGAAGAGTTATTTACGTTTATTAATTCGTCTTCTTACATGGGAAGTATTGAGAAATACATATAATTTTCTTTAAGAATTTAATAACACAAGATTTATATTTTTTTACTTAAATATTTAAAAGTCATATGTTGAAGAAAAAACTTTACTAAGGTGGGTTTAGTTAACAAGCAAGAAAAACTTGTAAAAAAGCTTTAATAATACCTTTTTCTACTCTAATTTTGGAAATTTAGCAAGTTTACGTAATTTGGTTAACTCCTCTTGTTCCTTTCCAGCTTCTTCAGCAAAAACTATAATTTTACGATATAGTTTGTCCACAAAATCTTTGTTAAC
>BPTO01000090.1 GCA_023705985.1 Candidatus Heimdallarchaeota archaeon
GCTAATGGAATTTCTTTTTCTTCAAGAGGTATAGTAAAGACCCAAGATGGTATAATCTTATTTTTAGCTCCTTTACCAAAACCAAGTGATTCGATAAACCGTGCAAGATTTATAGAGTATAAATATACGTCATTAAGACTAGTAGTACTAGGTTCTAAATTAAATAATTTCTTTGATAAGAAGACTAACTTCGCTCTCGCATCTGTTTTCTCTGGAAAAGAAAATCCTGTTTCAGCTTTATGAGATCTTGTCCAACCATCACCTATGTACAGACCAAGAAATTCCATTAGCTCTGGATTGCTACTTTCTGGTAGTTGGATTTCATTTATTTTATGAACTTTAAAATCTCCCTTTACGGAGAGATTTATTTTCTTGAAAGTATAACTCTTTCCACCTGTCAATTTCTTTAAAACGATTATCTCATCTCCTAGTTCCAATTGCTCAAGAGTTTTCCAAATCAAAGCATTCTCATCTTTCTTTCGACTCCTTTGAACTGTTAAAAATGGATGATTTAATGTTGTTTTTATTGAGTGATGTAGTGTTTTCAATTCATAGACTTCTTTAGTACCATTATCATATATACCGCTACATTCTTTTAAGACCAAATCCCCTGTAGTCTGATCAAAAGCATAAACAAGATCACCCAATTGGATTTCAATTACACGTTTAAGACCATCTTCAGTCATAATGTAAGTATCTAAACTTAAGCAGTTCATGTACGCTCCATTGTTATAACAGACATATAGAAAATCATGTCCTCTTTCTATTGCTCCCGATAGACTCTGAAGACCTATATCATACGTCCCCCCGTCACCCCCGAAAACTAATATATGTATATGATCATATTCTAGTTGTTTTTTTCTTCTCAGAGCTTCTAGTGCTACAATTGTTCCTGAAGCTGTTGCTGCTGCATTCTCAAAAGCATTATGTAACCATGGTACAGTCCACGAATTATATGGATAGATAGTTGTTGCTACTTCAAGGCAACCTGTGGCATTAACAATCATGAAAGGTTTCCCTAAAGCTTGTGCTGCTAAAGTTACTTGTCTAGCCATTGTACCTGCACCACACCCTGCGCAGAGTCTATGACCTCCTGTTAGAGCAGGTTCGTGTTTAGAGATTTCTTTTAAGTTAACACGTTGTAATTCTATCATTTTCCTCACCTTCTATACCCTATCCAATCTTGAGTCAGGGCTTTGCCCTCCTCATGGTAGTTTTTAGATTGTTCATAGATTTGTTCAATTTCAGGAAGTAATAAAACACGTCCTCCAAGACCATTAATATAACCATGTAGTGTAGGAACATCTTCTTTTCCATAAAGAGCTGCTGCTAAGTCGCCTTGAGCTATGGTTGCTGGAGAACCAAAAGTAGCAGAACGATCTAGAACAGATACAGCTTTAATTCCTTTCAGAGCTTCATAGATGTCAGAAGCAGGATAAGGACGATATAATCTTATTTTTAGTGTTCCAACCTTTTCTCCTTTTTCTCTTAATCGATCAACTACAGCTTTAGCATTCCCTGCTGTTGCTCCATACGAGACAAAAGCATATTCAGCATCTTCAAGTTTATATTTTTCAATTATTTCATAATTCCTTCCTGAAATCTCAGAAAATTCAGCCATAACATTTTTTGTTACGTAATAAGCTTTATGCATTGCTTCTTCTTGTTGTCTTTTAAGTTCCATGTAATTATCTTGTAAAACTAAAGAACCAAAAGTTCCAACAGCGAATGGATTAAAAGTACAACAAGGTGGTATTACTCTTTTATCACCGAGAAAATCTTTAACAGCTTTGTCAGGCAGTGTATCGACTCTTTCAAGAGCATGTGTAACAATAAAACCTTCTATACCAAACATTGTTGGAAGCATTATTTCTGGGTTTTCTCCTATTTTGAAAGACATAATAGTTTCATCATATGCCTCTTGCGCTGTTTCACCAAAAAGAGAAATCCATGAAGCATCACGACAAACCATTTGATCTGTGCACTCCCCATGAATATTAATCGGAGCTGAAAAAGCTCTGTTTGCGACAGCTAAAACGATAGGTAATCGCATACCTGAAGCCACATAAAGGATTTCATACATCAAAGCTAATCCAGCAGAAGCTGTTGCAGTAAAGACTCTTGCTCCGGTTGCTGAAGCGCCTACGCATGCAGACATCGCTGAATGTTCTGATTCAACTGGTATATATGAAGTATCAACTAAACCATCATTTACATAATCTGAAAAGCGTTCAACGATAATTGTCTGAGGTGTGATTGGGTAGGCAGCTATTACATCTGGATTTATTTGTTTTGCAGCCCAAGCGACTGCTTCATCACCAGTCATTCCTTTAACTATTGGATTTATCATTTTGTGTGCCACCTCACTTTCGTCCATTCAATTGCATTAACAGGACAATGTTGCACACATATCCCACAGCCTTTACAATAATTGAAATCACATTCTGCTACGTATTTTCCATCAATTTCTTGCATTTCAATTGCAGAATCAGGGCAATAATAGAAGCAATTCAAACATCCTGTGCATTTTTCTTGATCAACAAATGGTTTCCTTGCTGACCAATTTCCTGTTTTATAACCATATGAACTGTGAAAGGGTACAGCTCCACCAATTGGCAATTTTTCAGTTCCCCACTTGTTTATATGCCAATTTTGGATATCAATGGGTATTTCCTTTTTTTTCATAATTCCACCTCATTATATGCTCTTTTCATAGCTTTTGCATTTTTTTCACCAATTACACCTTTGAATCTTTCTTTAGTTACTTTGATTAGACTTTCAAGTTTAACAACTGGAGCAACTTTTAACAATGCACCTAGCATTACCATATTTGGTTTATTTATTCCCAGCTCTTCCCTTGCAATTCGTGTTCCAGAGATCTTATAAATTTTCGAGTCTACTTCTTCAAAATAGTATTTTAGTGATTCTATTTTCCCTTCATAGTTACAAATAATTGTACCTCCAAGTTTTAAACCTTCAACTACTTGGACTTCACCCAACAAAGAAGAATCTATTACAACCACGATATCTGGATTATAAACCTCTGTTTTCTCTGTAAAGGGCTCAGAGCAGATTCTTGAAAATGACGTAACAGGAGCTCCTGCTCTTTCAGGACCGAAGTTAGGGAAAGCATGAACATATTGTCCCTCTAGGATAGCTGCCTCTGCTAATAGACGAGAAGCTGTCACAGCTCCTTGCCCTCCTCTTCCGTTTATACGAACATCAACTATTTTAACCATAGTTTTTTCACCTAAAAAAATCTTAACTTCTTAGTTATACATTCGTGATAAAAACAACTTAAATATTTGCATATATCCTCATCAAAAAGAAATTTGAGTTATTAATGATAACACGAGAAGAAACGAAGTTATAAGTTATCTATTCAGATTCATGAGATTTTTTGATCATTAAATCTGCTAAGTGAAAGTAAATATCATCAATATTTTGCCCTGATTTCGCTGAAACTTCATAGACTGGTATTTCTTCCAATTTGTACTCGTCTTTCTTTTCTGAAGCATAATGTAAAAGTTCTTCTTGTGATATCAAGCGCTTATCACCTAAATCAGCTTTATTACCTATCAATATTGCTGGTATCACTTCCTCAGTATTGGAATATACTTCTGTGAACCATTTATCGAGTTCTTTAAGTGTCGACTTATTTGCTAAATCACAAACTACTAGAACTCCATAACTTCCTCTATAATACATTGGTCTAATATATGAGAAACGATCATGACTTCCTGTATCCCATAATTGTAATTTTATTTGCTGTCCTTTCACTTCTATGTCTTTTACTGAAAATTCTACGCCTATTGTTGGAAGATATCTCGATTTAAATACACCTGTAGCAAATCGGAGTGTTATTGATGTTTTTCCTACTCCTGGGTTTCCAACAATTATCGTTTTAAATAAGTAATCAAACATCAAGTTTCTCGTTTTATTCTTTTCATATTGATTATTAAACCTATCTTTAATTCCCACTGAAAAAGAAGAAAAAGATTTTTCTAAAACTTTTCACCTTCATGATAGGGTAAGATTTTTCCGCTTAAGAATTCGAAAAGTACTGGTTCTCCTACTAACTCAGGTTTGCCTTTTACATTAATAACTCGGACTTCTGTAATAGGTCGATCATTATCTGTTTTAGCTCTTGATACTCTTATAGTTGCATCACAATTATGTTCTATTGCTCTTACCAATAACGGTTCATGGGCATCGTAATGTAGCAAGAAAATTGTTACAGACCCATCACTTTTATTGCTTGCTAATCTATTTTGTAGAAAAGAAAACAAGACATTTTTCGATTCGTTGGATGCATAAATTATTGATGAAAGTGATAAAATTATACCTCTTTTCATGATCTTTTGATTTTGGACATGTAAAAACGCTCTTCTTATTGTCTCGTTAATTTCTCTTGGTTGGCCTAAGTCATTTACAGTGTGTTGGTGTGAATCTCTCTTATCTGCATATCCAAAAGGGTTGCTAAAAGCATCAATATATTGCAATCTCCCAGTTGCTGTTAGCATATCAGGGTTAACACCTATCCCATTCAATATGTCGACATAATATTCGTATGGGTGTTCAGTAGACATAATATAGCCGTATTCACCCGCTTTAAGACCCTCAGCAAGAAACTGTAGAACAAAAGGATCTGCTTCAGCACCTATTGCATCTTCTATCAGAACATTTGATCCAGGAGGTATTCCTCCCCCTAAAATTTCATCTAGACTTGGTATTCCGAAATTTAAAAGCTTTTTTTGACCTTTTCCAGAACTATCAGGAATCATTTTAACATCACATTTTCCTCTTATAGACCTTTTATAAAGTAGATATTTAAGATTTAGTCATAAGCTTATTTCAACTTTCTGCTAATTTTCTTTTGTAATCTATCATCTAGATTTTGTCGAAGCGCATAAGTGTGTTGCTCAAATGTAAGATTCTTTGCCTTTGGACGTTTCTGTTCTTTCTGTACAGGTTTTAAACATCTTCCATCGTCACTAAGTAATCTATCTCTACATTCCGCATAACTGCAGCTGTACCCTAAGCATTCATATTCATCTAATCGACAGATGAAGCTTTTGCTTTCTCCTTCTCTTATTATTTTCAACATTCGTTTGCTGCACATAAAGGAACGACAAGCTAGAATGCACTCCTTCCTATTTGAATCTACTTTCATTTAAAACGACTTTTAAGTTATTACAATCTCCTTTACGTAATTTCCTTTATAAATTTGACTTTATCTACAGTGCATTAAACAGCTCTTTTTCTATATGAAGTAGTAGTTTACCATGGTACGTCTTTTGCGTTTATAGCATAAGCAAAAAGATTAGATAATATATGAATTAAGGGAGCAAAAATCAATAAAGATATCCAGAATTGCCATGGAATAGCTTTATACACTGGCCATGCCCAGAGAATACCAAAAACCATGTAACCAAGTTGGTCAAAAACAGGAAATTTACCACCTGATTTTATATTTATTCTTCGTTTTATGAATGACCCTATCAAATCACCAAAGTTAGTCCCCCAACCAAACACTATGCCAATCCAGAATGGGTATTGAAAACCTAGATGTTCATACCTTACATTCATAGTTTCACCTACGGTATACCAGATAATTACACCCGTGAAAAAACCAAAAAGTATTCCATTAATTAATCCTTGCAGTGTTTTGTGATCTCCTAGAATTCTCTTTCCATCGAAGAAATTCTTATAAGCGTCAACAGGAAAACCACCACCTAGCACTGAAGGAATTGCATTGGAAAAAAAGATAGGTCCTGCAAAAAGTAGCGCTAGTCCAACATCAACCCAGAAATCCATTCTATACCACCACTGACATTACAATTATTCTGGATTCAAAAATCAATTATATAAATTTGTAGTTTATATTTCATTTTCAATTACCAAACGAAATATTCTGGTGATAGAATTATGCGAAAAGATTATTTGGTTTAGCACCTAGTTAAACTAAATGTATGATCTTATAGTCATTTACTCAGAACGTTACAAGGATCATAAAATGGACACTTTGCACCCAGAGTGTCCAGAAAGGCTAAATCCTATACTTGAGGGAGTAGAGAAACTGAAATCTGAAAGTTCACTAACAATTAAAATCGATGATCCTGAATTAGTTGAAGAGGATGAGATACTCAGAGTTCATGTTCCGGATCTTGTTTATCGTATTAAAAGAGTTTCAGAACTAGGAGGAGGTATGGTATCTCTTAATACTTCCATGAATGAGCATTCGTATACTACAGCTAAGTTAGCTGTTGGAGGAACAATAAAAGCAACTAGAGTGGTAGTTGATGGTATATCAAAAACAAGTTTTGCATTAGTTCGACCACCGGGACATCACGCTGAAGTAAATTCTTGTGGAGGTTTCTGCTTTTTTAATAACATCGCTATTGCTGCTGAATGGCTAATTAGTGAGAGAAATATCAAGAAAATAGCTATATTAGATATTGATCATCATTTTGGTAATGGTACTGCTCACATATTCTATCATAGAAAGGATGTTCTTTATTTGTCATTACATGCTCATCCTAAATACTCATATCCAGGATCAGGATACCCTTCAGAAGTGGGAATAGATGAAGGAGAAGGATTTACAGTAAATATACCACTTCTACCAGATACTGAAAATGTTGATTGGCTTTACGCTTTGAAAACAGCTTTACAAATAGTGGAACAGTATAAACCAGAAATTATTCTTGTTTCTGTTGGGTTTGATGCATTAAAGGGTGATCCTACAGGTATCTTAAATATCACTTCAGATGCATACCAAGCCGCTGGTTACATGATTCATGAAATCGCAGAAAAATTAACTTCTGGAAAAACAATGAGTGTTTTAGAAGGAGGGTACGATTTGAAACAACTAGCAACGGTTAGTAAGAAATACCTAAAAGGGATTTTAGGTGAAAAATCTTTTTTGTGTGACGATGTAAAAATAGAAAATATAACTGAACACGCTATAGATATGATTAATTTAGTAAAAAAAGCTCAAAAAGATTACTGGGTCCTTTAGAATCTTGAAAAAATCGAAAAAGAAAGCTGAAAAAACTTTATTTTCTCTTTCTTAAATAGATGGCTAAACCTATGAATAAGAGAATTATAACACCTATAATTATAGCAAAAACATAATCACTTTGCTCTTCAGATGTCAAAATAAGAGTTATTTCGCAATTATCGGTACCATTTGTTCCACCTAAAATTAATTCAGCATTTTCGATAATAAAGAATAGTCTAGTTTCTTCTTCATATAATAAATCAAATGAAATCGATGTTGTATTCAATTTGGAAATATCGCTGAAGTAACTAAATTCCTCTGAAGAAGATTCATTAAAAGTCGAATTGAATTTGATGAAATTTTCCAAATCCATTGTTACAAAGTCAACATTTTGGGTAGAATTCATTTCAATAGTATACTTTGTATCAGCTGTTAAATCTGCTAATATTCCATAGTACTCTCCATTTGGGATATTTGTATCATTACTGAAAACTTCATTTACTTCAGTAACTAGTTTAATTACATTGTTTCCATTGTTTGATGCCAGAACACTTTCTCCTATAAAGGTATTTAAGTGAAATATGAAGAAAATCATAAAACATAAACTAGCTAATACGATTTTCGAGTTTTGTTTATGCATGCAAAATTACTTCTACTCATAGTTTTTAAGTATATGGGATAAGAAAGGGAATATATTTTTATATAAATGGTCGAATCACCTACCATGTCTTCTGATGATAAGAAAGTAAAAAACGATATTCTAAGGGGAGAACATTTCGGAGATGTAGAAGTTGAAACAAAAACTTCAAAGAAAAATGTGTTAGGCTGGTCGTTCTATGATTTGGCTAACACCATATACTCGATGGTTATTGTCAGTCTAATTATAAATCGTTATATCCTAATTATTGGTCAGACTGAATATGGTCTTTCTTATAAGCATTCTCAAGCCATTTATGGAATTGTCGTATCTATTACTCAAATCATTATAGCCATAGGAATGCCTATCATGGGTGCTCTTAGCGACAGAGCAGGTCGAAGGAAACCTTTTGTTATAAGCTTAACAGGTGTGATCCTGATTTTCGCTAGTTTGCTAGGCATTACTCATAGTTTAACCTTGGTTCTAGTTTTCTATGTTATTGCTAATATTGCTTATCAGTGGAGTCTTGCATTTTATGATGCTATGTTAGCATTTATTGCATCTCCAAAAGATGTAGGTAAAGTAGGAGGATTTGGAGTAGCTTTTGGATATTTTGGAACAATACTATCATTACCCATAATGCTACTTTGTGAATCTGTATGGGGTACTCCTGTAAGTCAAATTCCTACCGTTCAAGCACTATATCCTGGTAGTGAACCCTTGGCTAAGATAGCATATGGATATTATGGCAATGTATGGCCTTATATCATTGCAATGGCAATGTTTCTACTTTTTGCTATTCCATTCATCTTTGTCAAAGAAAGACAGAAAAAAGGAGACAGACCTTCTGCTGGTGTTCTAATAAAGGATACTTTCAAGAGTCTTGGACGCACTTTTAAAGAGATTACTCGTCATAGAGAGATGTTTATCTTTATTATCGGATATTTCCTCTTTGTTGATGCAGCGAATGTAATTGTAATGTATATGTTTCCATTAGTTCGAGACGGTTTTCTTATGTCAGAATCCTTTGGTATGATATTCATAGTAATATCCACTGTTTCAGCTGTTGCTTTTTCATACTTCATAGGAGTCTTTGCAGATAGAAAAGGAGCAAAGAATGCGTTTATTCTAGTAGGAGGTTTATGGGCTATAGCTATTACACTTGGAATTGTAGGAATATTTTTCTGGGCACCTATAGAAACAGGAGCAAATTTCCCATTCATAATGATAATATTAATGGGTGTGCTAGCAGGACCTGCTTTAGGTGGAACATGGGTAGCTCAGAGATCTATGGTTGCTGCATTAGCTCCAAAAGAGAAATTTGGTGAATACTTTGGATTTTCAAAATTATCCGGTAAAATTTCTTCAGCTATAGGCCCAATAATTTGGAGTCTTGCTTTCATTGTCTTTTATGATTCCTGGAATTATAAAACCTATGGTTGGGCTATGCTTATTATCGGAATAATGATGGTCATAGGTCTTGGAATCATCGTTATGGTTAAACCTGAAAAATCTGCTAAAAACTACTAAAATTCCTTTCTTTTTCTTTCCTCTCTTTTTTTCAGCTTGAACGACAAGAGTTTTATTTTTGTTCTATGTTCCTCTATTAATGACCAATTCTAGTATATCTTTAAAAGACTCATTGGAAAAGGTTTTTACTCTTTTAATTGGTCGTCGCGAAGAGCTTCGTTTAATGTTTAGAGCTATTGAGAAAAATCTACCAATAATTATTGAAGGTCCCATAGGAACTGGTAAAACTGAAATGGCAAAAGCTGTTTCTGAGTGTTTAGAACGTCCTTTTATTCGTGTTGACGGAGATAATAATCTTACAGCGATAAAATTGAAAGGATGGTATGATCCACCATTAGTTCTCGAGAAAGGTTTTTCTAAAGAAAGTTTTATTTCTGGTCCTTTAACTGAAGCAATGGAAAAAGGGGGTATATTCTTCTTCAATGAAACCAATCGATCTCCTTCTGAGACTATTAATGCTGCATTATCAGCTTTAGATGAAAGATTAATTACAATTCCCAGACTTGGTACAATCAAAGCTGAAGTAGGTTTCATACCTATATTTACTTTTAATCCAAAGGACACAATAGCCACGAATCCTCTCCCTAGAGCGTTTTATGATCGTTGCATATGGATAAACGTAAATCACCAATCTAGAGAAGAGATGATAGAAATTGTTAAACTTCGAACTAGTTCAAATGATGATCTTCTTATTCACATCTCGTGTGATATAGTTCAAACCACAATTAACCACCCTGAACTTGAGATCTCTTCCACTGTTAGAGGAGCTATTCAATTAGTTGAATTATTTCCTCAAAATCAAGATATAGATGAAAATACATTGATTTCTCATGTTATTGCTGTACACTCACGTAAAGTCAGATGTACTACAACGAGTCAAAAATCTGAACAGACCATTCTCGAAGAAATAGTTTCTAAAATTCTTTCCACATATGAAGATACGCGCATAATAAGAAAAAAAGGATAAAAGGTGACTCTATCAACCAAACGATAGAGAATGAACCGTTGCTACACTTTCCTTCGAATAAAGAAGCTCGTATGTTAATTAATGATATCTCTTTAGAACTAGGGCACTACAAAGAAGATATAGCGCGTATAGCTGAACTTACTCAAAAAGCAGCGGAAACAAGAAATTTGGAAGGATTAAGATTAATTGCAACTAATTACCCAAATATAGTTGCTAAGACTTTAAATGAAATGGATATTGATAATGTATTCCTTGAAAAAATATCTAAAGAGAATCTGATACAACTTTATTCTCTCACAAAAAAACAGTTGAGTTTCAAAATTCGCAAGGAAATACTAGATAAAATTATACCATTCATTACAGAAAAGGCAAAGCGTATCTACCTTAAAGGAATAGCTTCATCTGTTGCTCGTTTTAAGAATTATGAGCCTGGTGATCAATGGGATCTCGAAATGACTATGCAACGAATGTTAAGTAGTGGTAACGTTCTGCCTTCTTATGATAATATTGTTGTTCGAGACCCCGAAAAAAGAAAACGTAGCATCGTTATTTGCATAGACAAAAGTCTTAGTGTTTTACAACATATACATCAAATAGTTTTAACTGCTTCAGTGCTCTCTTTGACTGTTAAAAGAGACAATTTAGCAATCATAGGGTTTGATTCAGAGGCTCAATTACTTAAGAAAATGGCTGAAGCAACTAATCCTAATGAGATAGTCAGGAAAATCCTTGATTTAGAAAGTAGAGGAAAAACTAACATTTCTGAAGCTCTTGAACTAGCACATAATGAGTTAGAACAAGGATCAGCTCCAGAACGAATAATTTATCTTATCAGTGATTTAGAAAGAACAGCTGGTAGGAACCCTCTTCCATTTATCAAAAAGGCAAAAGATTTCCGAGTAATTTATTTTAGAACCTATAGAAGGATGCCTTTTGTTGATGAAATAGCTATATTATCAAACGTAATATTGAGAGAATTAAATGAAAATACAGACTTAGTAGAATTGACAATAGAAATGGCCTCTTAACTTATTTATTCTTCTGTTTTTTTGCGCATCCTTAAAACACTAAAGGATTGATCTAATATGATTATTGCACACGCCAAAGAAACTAGGACAGCTCCTTCAATCTGAGCTATGCGCCTGTCTAATGTGTGTGAGATAGTTAATGTACATCTATATACATACGATTCTGTACAATTCCATTCTGCGATAAGAGCTAAGAAATAGAGTGTACTTTCTTCTGAAGAAGAATCATAAGTAAAATTTAAGCCAATTTGGTTCTGTTCCCCAATTAATTGATAAACTTCGTCACTTGCGTTTTTTACACCATCTACTAGAACTGAATATGAGACAATTAACTCTGTATAGGATATATTTCCAGCTTGATATTCAGAGCTTATATTAGAAAACGAATTGAAGAAATAATAGAACGTTTCTTTTTCTACAAACATAACGGATGCATTGTAGTCTACTAATCCTGTTTTACATTTATAGCTTAATGTTGTGTTTTCATATACTCCCCTATCTACAATGACTCCCAATGTTGGATCAAAAAGAGTATTACTTGCAACATAGTCTATATTCACTACATGTGATACATTATAACTTCTGCCTATCGAAGGTCCTAAAATTAGACCTAATGCTAGTATTAATACTCCAACAAGAGTTGCCTCTCTTGTAATTTGTTTGAAACCCTTTACTAAATACGTAGTAAAATTAGATTTTTCTTTTTGCCTTTTCCTTTTAAATGCAGGTAGTAAAATGACTATAATCCAAGCTATAAGAATGACTACATGAAAAATAAAATACTCTATTTTAAAGTCCAAATACTGACCATAAATCGATTGTCTATCTTCTTGACTTAAATTGATGAAAAACTGGCTATGTCCCTCTGAATAAGTATAAACTTTCCACGATGGTATTAAACCGACAAAACTCATAGGTAGAAATAACCACTTAGCGTTTTCAAGCCTTAGAAACACAGACAAATCATAATAATTAGTATCTAATGGCCAGAAAAACATTACAGGGCCCCAACCAATATCAAGAACAATATGAAGTAAATACATATAGCAAGCTAACTTAATAAATCGGATAATTCTTAACCCCTTCTCACTTATTTTCGATAATCCTCCACCTATTTTCCCTACCATTAAACAACATAAGAGAACAGCTAGTGGCAGAATTAATGAATGAGTATATGAACGGTGAAGACCGAACAGAAGATCTATATCAGGTAAAATTGCAAACAAATTAATTAAAAGAAATTCCCATCTATGCTCTTTGTAATATTCTTTAGATTTTTTTGATAATAGAATCCATAGCAGTATTCCTTGTAAGGCTAAGTGAGTATTTGTGTAAGTCATTTTTTTTAATATCCATCTTTTGATTTATTTTCTTTTTGTTCTGATGAGTAGTTTTTATACTAATTTTCAGTATATTTTATTAAACATAAAGCTTTGTCATTACAAAGTAAAACTAATAAACTAAGATAAGTTGTGGAATTAGGGTTGGAAAAAATGCACATTGATATGCAATCTACGCCTATAGATAGGTTTACTGATTTTTTTCAAGGATATATGGATGATAAAGGAAGAAGAGTATACACAGAACAAGTTCAAAAAATGGTTTTAGAAGGCTTAACGTCACTTTTTATAAATTATGATGATCTTCTTCGATACGACCCGGAGTTAGCTAGACAATTAAGAGAGAATCCTGAAGATGTTCTCAAAGAAGCTAATGGAGCATTAAAGGAAGTACTAAACATAGAAGACCCAATTTAT
>BPTO01000091.1 GCA_023705985.1 Candidatus Heimdallarchaeota archaeon
GAGATAAGGCCACGTGACTGGAGTTCAGACGTGTGCTCTTCCGATCTCCATGTGAACGAACTAGTTTTGATATCACCTTTAGGTGATTACTTGTCAGATTTAGCAAAAGCAAGAGCTATGCACTCAATAGAAATCCTTCAACAAGCCAGAATTCTAAATTCTCTTCAAGAAGTAAGAGATGATGTAGACATTCTTATTGGGACTTCAGCAAAGGCAGGAGAAGCATACAAAGCTTACAGACAACCAATTTTTCCATGGCAATTGTCGGAATTACAAGCTGCAAGAAATAGCAAAATAGGAATAGTTTTTGGGCGAGAAAATTGTGGGTTGTCTAATGAAGAAATACTATTCTGTGATTTTTTAGTTAACATCCCGGTTCCTGGAGAACACAAAGTTTTGAATCTTTCACACTCTGTAGCTATTATTTTATATGAAATTTGGAAGTTGGTAACGCAAATTGATGTTAAGAGTACCGCTCAGAGGACATCAACATATAAAGAAAGAAAAGTACTGTTTGATGAATTTGATGAAATTGTAAAAATCTTGCCATATAAAGAATACAAAAAACCTAACATTATGCATTCATTTAGAACAATAATCAATAGGAGCATAGCTTCCGACGTTGAAATTCATGTTTTAATTGGAACATTCAGGAAAATGTATCAATTATTGTTAAAACAAATAGAGGACGATATCAATGAAACAGAAAGATATTGAAATTCTTCTTTCAAATCTTAAAACGTTTGAGAAACCAAAAATACAGCTAGAACAATATCAAATACCATCAAGACTTGCTGCCATGATAACATGGAGGGCATTACAATTAGGGGATTTAAAGGAGAAGGTTGTAGCTGATTACTGTTGTGGAACAGGAATGTTTTCCATAGCTGCACAAGCATTAGGAGCAAAAAGGACCTATGGAATAGACATAGATCTTGATGCCTTGAATATAGCTAAAGCCAATGCAAAAAAGGCAGGAGAAAATATCAGTTGGGTACAAGAAGATATAAGGGAAGTTAATATGCACTTTGACACTATTTTTATGAATAGCCCCTTTGGAATTCAGAGTGACACTAAGGACAGAGAATTTCTCTCAGCTGCTCTAGAACATTCTGATGTTTGTTATTCGGTCCATCTTTCACTACCGCAAAATATTAATTTTTTAACTAAAATTATCGAGAAACATGGGAAAAAATTAACAGAAACAATTAAAGCAGAATTTGAAATTCCAAAAATATACCATTTCCATAAGAAAAGATATCACATAATCCTAGTTGCAATATTAAGAAGTGCTTAAAAACAATTCATTTGTTCTGTTCAGTTTTTATTAGCATTCGCCGATATTTTGAGTATTTTTGTGATTTTTCAATTGAAAATCTAGCTGGTCGAGGAGAAACAGTTTTACCTCCACATGTAGGGCATTTACCATTAGATAAACTATATATTTTACATTCTATGCATCGAAAAATAGATTTTGTCATTATTTTTGCTCATCCTCTATTTCTTGGTTACTTCTATAATTTGTACTGTTGCTTTATAGTTTGACAAGTACTCTTCTAATTTATCAATTGTTTTAGACATTAATTGTTCTGCTAGTTTGTAATCTCTAGCTTTTATTACAACTCGATAAATGGGTGCCCCTCTAGTAAAAATATTAAGACTTAATTCCCCGTCTTCTGCTTCAACTTCTTTATCCTCTTTTTTTGCTTCAAGAAGCGCTTCACGAATAACTATAATACCATTTTTTTCCCAACAAATTAGTTCTACATCTCTAACAATCTCAACTGTGGGAATAGAAAGATTATCTTTAGCAATTTGTGTAAGAATTATAGCCCATTCCTCGGAAACTCCAGCTTCTAAAAAAGCGGATTCTGCTTTAAACAGGGCTTCTTCAAAAGCTACGTAAAATGAGCCGTAATAATTTGTACAAGGATCTTCGACTTCAGTTCTTGCAACTTCAAAATCAACTTTTCTTTTCTTAGTACCCATTTCTAGAAGAGTTATAGCAGTTTTGTAGTGTTTGATTTCTTGAACTTTTTCTCGTTTCAAACTCTCTGAAACTCTTTTGATGCTGATATCAATTTGATTTTCTCTTATGCGCATTACTCGACCTACAACTTTTTTACCAATACGCATAACATTGCGAATATTGCGCACCCAGGTATTGGAAACCTCACTAACATGACAATATGCTTGAAGTGACTCTTCAGTATATTCGTCTAGACTCACATAAACACCGTGGTCATAGATTTTAATTACTGTACCTATCACTAAATCTCCATATTCTGGCAAATTCCTTCTGCTCATTTCATTATATTTCTGACTTGTTCTCTTTAAAAACTTCATCTTTATTGTGAGGTGATTAATTATACTAACGTGGAAATTTACTTAAACCATTGAAACTAAAGTTATTATGTGAAAGATAATGTTCGTTTTATAGGAATTGATGATGCAGCTTTTAATCGAGAGAAATCACAAAAAACATTTGTTTTTGGTGTTGTAATGAGGGGTCATAATCTCATTGAGGGAATTCTACGAACCGATATCATGGTAGATGGATTGGATGCAACCACCAAAATTCGTAAAATGATTAATGAAAGTAAATTCATTGGTCAACTAAAAGTAATTATTCTTGGGAGTTCAACCATAGGAGCTTTTAACTTGATCAATTTCAAGAAATTATATACAGAAACAAACATACCCATTATTTCTGTTCTTCCAACTCTACCTGATGAAATGAAAGTAAAAGCTGCGTTAAAGCATCTTTCAGATGGCGATGAAAGATTCAAAATACTATCGTCTAATCCTACAATACAAGAAATCGAATATGTGAATCAGGCAGGTAGAAATTGTAAAATGTATATTCAACAAATGGGATTAAGTAATCTAGAAGACGTAAGAGAGATTCTTAAAATCAGCTCTTTTACTAGTTCCCTTCCAGAGTGTCTAAGAATAGCAGATCTTATAGGTCAAAGTTTTAAAGACCATATCATATCGTAAGGTTTCAGGCGAAGAATTAGCCTTTTTTGTTGTTTTTAGAAATTGACATCTTCCCATATCTTGTGAAGGAGGTGAGTAAATGCGGCAGCACAAAGCTCTTTCGGACTTATCTTTTCTTTATCCCAATCATGTTCAATGTATCTAGTTAATATATCAATAAAATATTCTAGTTTCGATTTCCTTTTAATATAAAGATAACCAATGAAAGCTTCAACCGCATCACCAAGTTCTCCTGCATTTTTTCTACTCCCAACATAGCTTCGCAAAGGTGAATTTTTACAAGCCTTTGCTAAACTATAATCCCATACTTTTACACCTTGTAGCTTCTGTGATGCACGGCATATAGCAACATTATAAATGAAATTTACAACACAATCCCCGAATTGACTTAAATCTTTATCGCTTAAAACTTGCTTAATATCAGGTTTTTGAAAAAAAGATTCTTTCACAGAGTTTCACCTGAATCTATGCCAGTTTAATTTTGCACAAATCCATAAACTCAGAAGCATGTTCTTTTATCCTTTCTAGTGCACTATTGATAGCTTGAATATGATCTGCAGATTCATCTTTCATTCTAACTTGAAAAATGATCGATTCATAGAATGATTCGTTTCTCCAATATCCAGAAAAATCAACTTTAGGGTCTTGCATAAGCTCATCTCTGAGTATATTAAATAATGTATGTGGGTCAGTTTTCTTGATATTGATTTTTGCATAACCGTTTTCGTTTTTTAAGATTTCAATCTCCATTTTCCTTCCTCGATTTTGATTTTTGTATTATTTTATATCTGTTTTGATTTAGAACAGCTGATTTATTTATCTTCAACAAATCTAGAGAGTATTCTCATTGAGTGAACAGAATTGCTAATAGATTTGTTATATTCATTTTTTACTTCTTCTTTAGATAAATCATTTATTAATTTACCAATAACATTTTCCGGTGATTCTGTTAAAGATAATGAAGATTTATGTTCTCGAAAGTAATTATTTTTTAGCCCTTTATCAATCACAAAATCTGGGAGAAATTGTGTTTTGTAGCAAACAGCGAGGATTACCCTTTTCATTGCTTGAATCCTTACTTTATTGGGTATTTGTTGAATAATTTCATATAGTTGTAAAACTATTTCCTTAATTTCTCCAATTTTTGCCTTAGAAATAAGCGTTTGATCTATAACACGCGAAGAATAACCAGACACATTTAATACTGTAGCTATACTTTCTAAAGAAACAATTTTTGTAGTCACTTGTTGAATTAGCTTGAGATGATGAGCATAAAATCCTTCTTTATCTGGCACTACTGACGTTGAAAACATGCGACTTAATGTTTTTACGATTTCAATAGATTGCATAACTGATTCCCTATCCCCAATTAAGCGTATTTTCATGCTACCTAGTTTATAACTTAAAGAAAACTCTACAAATCTCAAGGTGTCAGAAAGCAATTCGATGAAAAATTGAAGATGTTTTTTATCAGGTAAAGTAACAAAAATGTCCTTTAGGGTCGTCTTTGCCAAAATTCTCACCTATTTAGTTAATATAGTACAAAAATTATAATTTATAACCCAAATGTCCACTACCATAATCAATTGCAGTGACTCTTTTTTCTATACGATAACATTTAGAACATTTTAATTTGTCCCTACCTATCTTGTCCATTTTCCCACCACATATTGAGCAATGTGAAACAAGAACACCAAGTTGAGATCCAATAAAAGTTGCTTGTAATGGTATTGTTTTAGCATCTATTATTTTACAACGAACAACATCGCCAGGATTCAAAACCTCATCAGCAGATTCTAAATAACCTTTGTAAATCTGTGAAACATGTACAACACAAGTGTATGTAGGATAAGTTTCTACATTATCAATAAATCTTAAAGCTATTGAAACCATCCGACGAGAGACGTTTGAAATGTTGCCTACAACGATAGAACCAATTTTTGGAATTATTACCATTTTAGCTTTAGAGATTACCGTTATTTCGTGTTTCTCCATGTCTATAGTAACAGCACCGGTTACAGATGCGAAGATATAACCATTATCTGAATAAGTTCCAGAACCACTAATAAATTCTTCAGTAACAGCTAACCGTGTACCAGGATAAACAAGTTCTTGGCTATCTTTTGTTCGATCAAAAATATCAGTTGTCATTACAGCTACATTCTCCTCTGTTGAGTAAAAATTATACAATAGTATAAAATATCTTTCTATTGAAGTAATATCGTCTGTTATCATTATACAACAAAAACTATATAACTTCAACTTTTTTTCTACCATTAATGTCTTCAACTGAGTTTGGTAAAGTGAATGCGACACGCATGGAACTTTTGAATACGCGTGCTAAAATCCGTTTAGCTCAAAAAGGACATGATTTATTAAAAGAAAAAATGGACGCTCTAGTTATAGAACTATATGCGATAAAAGATGAGGTTCATCGAGCACAGAAAAAAATTGAGGAAGAATTAGCAATAGCATACCAATCATTAGCGAAGGGAGAAATGATTATTGGTCCAGACAAAATACGCGATTTAGCTCAATACGCACCAGCTGTTCTTGAAATCAGGACAGAGACTGTAAGTATAATGGGTGTAAAATCACCTAGGTTTATTGTCAAAGAAGTAGAAAAAGAAGGAGAAGGAATTTTTTATGGATTAACAAGCTCAAGTGCTCAGCTTGATCGTGCTATCATGTATTTCCGTAAAACATTAAGAACTCTTATGATTATTGCAGAAAAGATGACACTTCTTGAAAAACTTGCTAGTGAAATCAATAAAACTAAAAGAAGAGTAAATGCTCTTAACTATATTCTACTTCCAAGACTTAGACAAACAGCTATTTTCATAGCTAGTACATTGGAAGAACAAGAAAGAGAAACATTTTCTAGATTAAAGCGAGTAAAAGCAATTTTAGAGTCTAAGAAAGCATAAATTTTCTGCTCCAATCTAGCGTCGAAGATGTAGAAAACAAATAATATTCACTTTTGAAAAATTAATATTGAACACATTATGTTTTCAAGATAATATCATTGTTTATCAATTGACAACTTTAATAGGATTTAAAAATATACGTTACAAGTATACTTATACTAGTGTTATACTTAACAGAGAAAAATATAAAAACATTGTAAATAAAAAGAGTAAGAGGAAAAAAAATGGCGTTTCTAGATTGGCTTGATAACTTACCACCCATGGTTTTAGATAATGGATTAAAATTACTCATTTACCTTCTTATAATTTATACATTATTAAGTGCGTTAATTGTGTTTTTACTAACCAGAAGGTTCAGACAAATAGTAGCTGGGCCATCTCTGTTAGGTATAGACACAGGTGACGATGAACCCATATCTACTGATATTCCTCCTGCGGAGAGAATAGCAATTTTAAACATTGAAAAGGCTAAAAATGTTGCTGCACAAAAAACACTTTCTGAAGTTCATAGGAAGAAAGAAGTCAGTGACACGATTTTTAATAGGCTTTCTGTTAGATATGCTACAGAAGTTCAAAAAATGGTAGAAGAAATAGAAAAAACAACTCGTGAAGTCGAAGTTTCACAATTGGAAGAAGAACTAAAGAAAATGCAAGGAGATTACTTAACCAAAATTAAAGGAGATGAATCTAAAAGCACTCCAGCACCAGCAGCTCCAGCACCAGCAGCTCCAGCACCAGCAGCTCCAGCACCAGCACCACCAGGAACGGCTCCAGCACCACCAGGAACGGCTCCAGCACCACCAGCACCACCAGCACCACAAAGAACAGCTCCAACAGCAGCACCACCAGCACCACCAGCACCACAAGGAATTCCAGCTCCAACAGCAGTTGTTCCCAAAGCACCTGTAGCTGCTCAAGCAGCGCCTTCTGAAGAAGAGGGAGACCTGTTTGCTAAAAGTACTTCTATCGCTGCTTTAAGGAAGGAAATGCTTAAGGAACTAGATCGCCTTAAAAAATTCATGAGTGACCAACAGTAATAGTGTTATATAATAGAATGCTAGAAATAAGAATATGGGAGTCTTCACTCTTTTTCCCCTTCAATTTCATTTTTCTAATTCTACAGACCAAGAATATCTTAATATGATTCATAGAAGTTTCAAGGGAGGTTTTATTAGTGAAAACTAAATCAAAAGCTCTAAACGATTCAGAAAAAGGAAAAATTCATGCAGCTCAATTAGTAGCAAAGAATTTTGTCTTTGACAGTTTCACTGTAGGTGTTGGAACAGGCAGTACTGTGAATTACTTCATACAAATGCTCTCTGAACTCGTTGAAGAAGAAGAATTAGAAATTATAACTGTACCCTCTTCAATAGAAACAGAAATTCAACTTACCAGAAGCGGATTATCTACAGGAACACTAATAGAATACCCCGAGTTAGATCTATATGTTGATGGGGCAGATATCATTACAAAGGATTTCGTGTTAATCAAAGGAGGAGGAGGAGCTCTGACAATTGAAAAGATAATGGCTTCTTCATCTCAAGAATTTATTGTTATTGCGGATCAATCTAAATATCCTGTTGAACTTTTGAGTCACCCTGTGCCAATTGAAATATTACCTAAGGCAATAAACACTGTAGTTCGACCAATTTTTACTCTTGGAGGAGAGTTTCAACTTCGTTATGGAAAAGGGAAAATGGGGCCGATTATTAGTGATAATGGAAACATAATTGGAGATGTATACTTCAAACACCCATATAATCCTAGAGAAATCGAAAAATCTCTTAATTGTATTCCAGGTGTTATAGAAAATGGAATCTTTTGCTCAATAGTCCATAAAATTGTCATAGGAAATGCTGAAACAGCTAACGCAATAATAGTTAATGATCCTTTTACAGAACAGCTGTAATAGTATCGCTCTTTTTTCTTGCCTCGAGAATCAATTTTCCTGTTTCTGTATTTTTAGCTAGTTTAATTTCAGCAGATTTCCCAACAGTTAACTGAACTATTGGCTGTCCATTAACTGTAACAATAACATCCTTGCCAATGCAAACAATAGGAAATGTCAAGTGGACACCGTTCTTTGTTTCATAGGTGTCTATTACAAATTCAGCACTATCTTTTGAGGTAATCGTTCCAAGCTCATCAAAAGTTCGGACATCAATTCTTATTCCCAAGGCATCTTCTATTTCGTGTATTCGTTTTCCTTCTCTACCAAGAACTTTAGGTCGATCATTGTCGTTAACATAAAGTGACAGATTGTTTGGGGGTTCATACATGTAATCAAAGTCAGTTATCGAATATCTTTTTAGAATCTTCTTCATTAACGTCCTAGTAATTTTAACTTTAGGCTCAAAACTGGAAGATTTTGCAAGTTTGTGTACTGGAGAAACTACTATTTGTTCCCCAAAGGAATAAATTTCATATTCTAAGCGATTATTATGAAAATCGCTTACATCAACAACTGGTCTAGCTAAATCTTTTTCTAACATACCGGTGGGAACTTTAACTTGGAGAGAAAGTGTGTAAGTTTTTGTGATTTCACCATTCTCTATGAAGATTATGGTATCCACAATCGAAGGTATCACGCCAAGATCTACTCTTCTGATGAATCTTTGAATGCCATCAATAGCTTGTGTTGCGTGGACAACACCTATCAGACCGATACCAGAGAGCCGTAAATCAGCGTATGTCTCAAAATCCTTGGTTCTTCGTAGTTCATCATAAATGACATAATCAGGACGCATAAGCAAAACTAAATCAGCAGAAGCTGAAATATCTCCTTCAAACCCAGACATCTGTGTTATTCTTTCATCAACTTGTAAATCTCGTGGATTCTCAAAAGTTTTAACAATTCTTTCCTTGTCTGCGTAAAATTCAGCCAGTGCTGTTGCAAAAGTGCTCTTTCCAGCCCCAGGAGCTCCTGCTATAATAATTCCATCTGCTTTTTTTTCAATGCGTTCCAAGAGTTTTGAATCAAGTTTATAATCTTTAATCACTCTTTTTATTATTGGACGAACTGCGGTTATTTCCATTGCATCGCTAAAAGGAGGTCTAAGTATAACAATTCTTATATTATTAAGTTGTACAACAGTGGTTCCTTGTCGATCAGACTCAATAAAAGCATCTCTTTCTCTGCCAACACGTTCAACAATATCCTTAGCTAACTCTTCAAGAGATTCACGTGTAAGTAAACCTTCTTCAGTTATCCTCTCAAGTTTGAAGGTACCAGGAACACCTTTCTTTGCTAGTGGAGGATTATTTTCTCTTAGGTGAATAGACATCGTTCTTTCATCAAAGTATTGTTCAATTCTTTTTCCAATACTTATTGAAGGTTCTTTAAGGTAAACTACTGCTATCATTTCCACCTCCCCCATTTCAGCTTGAATGCGATCAGAGGTAACCAAAACAGCTTGATATTCTTCAGCTAATTCTCTAATTTTTGCATCCAATTCCCCGCCTGGTGCGTCACGGATTTGGTAAACAGTTGGTCTACTACCATCTATAATTATTTCTACTCCATTCTTAGCGCAAAAATCTTTTATTAATTTAAACTCTTCAAGAGCGACCATTCCAGTCGCTTTTGCTTGGTTAGCCATATTTTCAATTTCAGCTAAAACTACACGTGATAATATAATTGAACTAACATCAGATTGTTTTGAAAGATACTTCAAAAACTGGCCATTAATCAATACACTTGAATCTGGTACATATTTCATCCTATTTCTCCTCATTTATTAAATTAATATCTTTGAATTCTAGTTCACTAACACTATAATACGAAACATCCCCTAGACTATCAATGACAGCAAAAATTAACTTTCTATCAAGTTTACTAGCTTCATTTACTATTTGATCAATATCATCAATATTGAAAAGTTTACCTTCAATCATTGGGACTACTAATGCCAAATGTTTCACTTTATTTGGGCTAGATCCTCTCTCATATAATTCAAAGTAATTACCATCAGAAGGATATGTCTTTACAACATATCCTCTTCCCCTTAGCTCTTTGTAAAGAAGATATTGGATTAGAAAATTGGGAACAATGTTTGAATAATGAGCAACTAATTGTGACAATAATAGGGGGTTATTATTGGAATCTACGGTTTCTATACGCTTTCTTTCTAATAATAGAGCGGTTTCATACGGATCTAGTTTTAAATTCCCAGATTGGGTTAATTGTCCAAAATATCCCTGACTGTACACGTCATTACCTTCCTTTCCATAAATCAAAGCATAGTCGTGCTCTATTTTTGCTTTTGGAGGAAACATTATTCTTCTAATACTCGTCTTCAAATAAATGTTATTAAGTATGATGTTGAAAGATTCAAATAATCTATGAAATACAAACAAAGGATTCAATCATTGTTAACAAACCAAATACCTTCCAATCTACTAGAATACTTGCCTTCTAGTTATTCTGTAACAGGAGATATAGCCATTTTTCATAAGCTCCCAAAACAATTGGAAAACTATAAACAACTGATTGGTCAAACAACCATAGGGTTGGATCCCAGAGTCAATGTGGTAATAGAACAAATAACTACAGAAACAATTTTCCGAAAACCAGTCATTAATCTCATAAGTGGCGAAAAAAGAACCACAACAATCCATCATGAATTCCATACAATTTTCAATATCGATGTCGCAGAGATAACATTTTCTCCAGGAAATAAAAGTGAAAGAGAGCGCCTATTACACTTAGTACAAGATAATGAAGTTATTATAGATATGTTCGCGTGTATTGGAAATCTATCTCTTCCAATCGCAGTAAATAAGCCCGAAGTTACAGTATATGGGATTGAAATAAATAGAAAAGCGTACGGTTATTTAATCAAAAATATTCAGGCCAACAAAGTTGAAAAAAGGTATATACCAATCTTCGGAGATAATAGATTAAGAACTCCAGAAAATAAAGCATCTAGGGTCCTAATGGGATGTTTCAATGTAGACCAAAAACAATTCTATAAAGCAGTGAATGCCATTCACAAAGAAGGGTGGATTCATTACCACTCTACGGCACCTAGAAACGAAAATGAACAACTTGAAAAATTTGTTGAAAAAATGCAAAAAATTCTTAGTTTTAAGATTCAATTACTTAGCACACGAAGAGTCAAGAAGTTTTCACCAAGGCTTTATCATTTATGTACAGATATTTACATTGAGAAATTATAGAATCAAAATCATATACAAAAAGAATATTGGCATGTTCTCGCCATCTAGTTTCTGATGTGAATTGATTCTCATCTTTTACTATATATGATTAATTAATTATAGTAAAGAAAGGCAAATTTTTTTTAGCTTCATTATTAATATAAATAAGATGCCAAAATATGAGGTCCCCACAAATTTTGAAATCAGACAGCTTCGCACTATTGCAGATTTTCAGTTTGGAAGTGGTTCTGGAACAGCTCTTTTTTCAGACAGTATTAAAATAGAACGTTCAAGAGCAACTAGACGTATTCGATTTATTTATCTTGATGGTCAACGTATTTGTTCTTTTAGAGTCAGGGATGGTTACTTAGTTCCTTCATTGTTTGGAGCTAAAAAGCTTAATGAGAAAGGTTGTGGATTAAAGGTGACAGTACATCCTGATGCTGAACCCTTTGTACGTAATGGAAAATCACTTTTCGCAAAACATGTTTTAGAAGCTGACGAGGATATTGCTATAAAAGAAGAAGTTATTTTGGTTACCAAGACAGGGTATTTTCTAGGCATAGGAACCGCTAAACTATCAACACAGTTGATGAAAGAGATGAAACGTGGAGTTGCAGTTGATGTTAGAAAAGGGATTGATCAAAAATAGTAACTTATTTTTTTGTTTTTAATCGAACGATGGCTCCTGCTAAATCCCCATTTTCGTCTTCAAGAGCTTTCCTTACTGCTTCCTCACTTGCTCCTGTTTGACTCATAACTAGCTGAACATCTGCGTCTGTATAGGCTACACCTAGACTAGTAGCAGATTCATCACTACCTCGAGGTCTTTCCATTCCAGATCCCATTACTTGATATACTTCACTACCTACCATAACAATCTTACTAACTTCAGGAGAAGGAATCGATATTTCTTTATCCGCGAAGCGGATAATAACCTCTTCAACACCCTCTAACTCAAAAGTTTTCATTTTCCCTTTCATTTGTTTTATTTGTCTCGGACTCATTGGTCTTTTTGAACCCATCATTTTTTTCACCATTGTAAATTGATTAATTTTCCTCGTTTGTCTCTGTTGTTTCTTCTAAGAATACATCTGGAGCTCTAGTTTTTAGTAATGTCAAACCAATCCACGCAACGAGTATCATTACAATGAAAACTGCAATGAAAACAACTATCGCGATAGCTATATATGCTTGAAAGATAAGCTCTTGATTTATTATAGGGAGTATAATTGTCCATACAAGCATAAAAACTATGATACCAAGAGATGCTAAAATCATCATAAAACCTATTGTTTTTTCCTTCATTATTTTAACCTCAGATAGATAAAAAATTTGTAGCATATAGATTTTACGCTTATAATTGGAAAATACAGAAATGAAATGTGATGTTTCACACTTCCAAATCTATTCCAAGAGCCATTTTAATTAAAGCTCGAATCTTATCTTCAGCAGCTTCAAAATAGGCTTTCTTTCCAGGAACTTCTACAATAACAGGATACGGATTTAGTTTAATTCTTGTTAGAAGGTCTTTATTTGTATTAGCTACCTCTTCTGTAATTATAAGAATTGCTAATTCAGAATCTTCTGCTAATTTACGCAGAATAGAAGAAGCTTTATCAGGTTCCACGGTATAAGAATCTGATATTCCAGCTAAACTAAACCCTAGAGACGTTTCTTCGTCACCTACACTAATTATTTTCGTACGTTGTTGTGAGCTCATTTGTAATCACATTATATACTACATAATTATGGAAATGATGTAATCTAATGCTTGTTT
>BPTO01000092.1 GCA_023705985.1 Candidatus Heimdallarchaeota archaeon
AGATAAGGCCACGTGACTGGAGTTCAGACGTGTGCTCTTCCGATCTCTTTTAGATTGTTATTCTCCAATTCGGATTCATTAAGCATTTTAACATACTCTTGTTCAACACGGTTCTTTATACTTGCAATTATCTTTTCAGCTTCCAACCTAGCTTGGATATCTGTATCTCGTACTTTCAAAATTGCTACCTTTTCAGCTTCCATAATTGCGTTTTGTTTAGTGCTTTCAGCTATTTTTAATTTCTTTTCACATTCTTTTTCTGTATTTCTTATTTTTTTTAGAAACTCAACACTCATGAAATCGCCATTCCATTATATGCAAACTGAATTAATGCCAATATACAACTTATTAAAAGATTTTTCTCTCGCAGCAAGTTTATTTTTAATACATCAACCTATTATTCAGAAAGAATTATATCAAATAATAAGTTTAGATTAATTGGATGAAAAGAAAGTATTTTGGAACTAATGGTATTAGAGGTATAATAGGAGAACTCATTACACCTGGCTTTATCATTAGAATGGGTTCAGCTATTGCAGCTACAATGAAAAAAGGAGGCACTGTTGTTATTGGATCAGATGCCCGTCTTAGCAGTCCATTCATTAAACAAGCAATCTCATCTAGTTTTCTAGCTAGTGGAATAGAACTAATAGATGTGGGTACGGTTCCAACGCCTCTTGTGCAGTTTGCAGTTAAGTATTTGAAAGTAGATATTGGAATCATGGTTACGGCAAGTCACAACCCACCACAGTTTAATGGCATCAAAGTTATTGATAACGACGGAATTGAAATAGATATAACTAAACAAAAGAAAATTGAGGAAATTTATGAAAAGGAACAAACAAGTTATACAGATTGGGAAGAAAATAAATCTTTTACATTTATTGATTTAAGAAAGGAATATATTAACCAAATTCTTAGTTTAGTTGACGTCGAATTAATAAAAAGCAAGAAACTTAAAGCTGTTGTTGACGCTGGTAACGCAGTAGGTGGAATAATTACTCCTGAATTACTAAAACAGATGGGGATTAAAGTTTTTACTATCAATGGTCATCTTGATGGAACTTTTCCGGGTAGAGGATCAGAACCTGAACCTAAAACGCTCATTCATATGAGTAAAACAGCAAAAACAGTACAAGCAAATTTTGCTATTGCTCACGATGGTGATGCTGATAGAGCAATTTTTGGAGACGAATTAGGAGAAGTTCATTATGGTGACAAATCTATAGCTCTATTTGAAAAATGGATATTAAAATACCAAAAAAATAAAAAATTTGTAACACCAGTTAGTTCATCAAAAGTTGTTGAAGACATAGCTGAAGAAATTGGAGGAGAAGTAGTGTGGACACCTGTTGGTTGTATATATGTAAGCCATAAAATGATTCAAGAATCAGCACTACTAGGTGGAGAAGAAAATGGAGGTCTCTTTTTCACACCTCATATTCCAGTAAGGGATGGTGCAATGGCAACAGCTCTAATGGCTGAAATTTTAGCTAAAACAGGTAAAACTCTTAGCTCACTTATACAAGAATTACCAACTTATTATCAGCAAAAAGACAAAATATATTGTCCTAATAATCAAAAAGAAAGAATAATGCATTCCATTGTAAAAAATGTTGAAAAAGCAGTGGAAATTATAACTATTGATGGACTAAAGCTAATTTATGAAGACGGTTGGATACTAATCCGCCCATCTGGAACAGAACCTATTTTTAGAATTTTTACTGAGGCACTAACACAAGAAAAAGCTATAGAAAGAGTGAATAAGGGTAAAAAATTAGTAAAAAAAGCGTTAAAAATTAACAGATAAGTTTTTTCCTGCATGTTTAACAAATTCACTAAAAAGCAATAAAAAAAGGAATTGCTACCTTAAAACACATATTATGATATATTAAAAAAATCCCTCCATTTAGATAACCTTAAAAAAAATATGCTGAAAGGGTTGTAGAAACTAGAGAGAAGATAAAATGACTTCTGTAGCCGAGCAGTTAGGTATTATTGAAAGAATCTCCGGACCAGTTGTCCAAGCTTCAGATATGAAAGGAACAAAGCTCTATGATGTAGCTAGAGTAGGTGAAGAAAAACTTGTAGGCGAAATTATCAGATTAATTGATGATGTCGCAACTATACAGGTTTATGAAAGTACAGAAGGATTAAAACCAGGCGAACCAGTTTATCCTACACATTCACCTTTAAGTGTCGAATTAGGTCCGGGTATATTAAGACAAATTTTTGATGGGATTCAAAGACCATTACCAGTCATCAGACAGACGACAGGGGATTTTATAACGAGAGGAATAGAAATCTCAGGATTAGACCATAAGAAATTATGGGATTTTAATCCCACTATCAAAGTTGGCGAAAAAGTAATGGGTGGAGACATACTAGGTGAAATACCAGAAACTCCAACAGTAGATTTCAAACTTCTAGTGCCACCAAATATTCAAGGAACACTTGAATTTATAGCACCTAGAGGAGATTATACAGTTGATGAAACAGCAGCAACCATTAAAACAGTCAACGACCAAAAAGTGGATCTTCTATTTTATCACAAATGGCCAGTAAGACAACCACGTCCATTTAGTTCAAGATTACCTCCAACTATTCCTTTGATTACGGGACAAAGGATTTTTGATACTTTTGCACCAATTGCCAAAGGAGGAACAGGAGCTATCCCTGGAGGATTTGGAACAGGAAAAACTGTGTCTCAGCACCAACTAGCAAAATGGTCTGATGCGAAAATAGTAGTCTATGTCGGTTGCGGTGAAAGAGGTAACGAAATGACAGATGTACTTAGGGAATTTCCACGACTTGTTGATCCTTATACTGGAGGTCCACTTATGGATCGCACAGTTCTAATAGCAAACACATCAAATATGCCAGTTGCTGCTCGTGAAGCCAGTGTTTATACAGGAATCACTTTAGCTGAATTCTATCGGGATATGGGTTACGATGTAGCTATGATGGCTGATAGCACAAGCCGTTGGGCAGAAGCCCTGAGAGAAATTTCGGGTCGTCTTGAGGAAATGCCAGGAGAAGAATCTTATCCAGCTTATCTTTCTTCAAAAATTGCTCAATACTATGAACGAGCAGGAAGAGTTTTAACAATTGGTAGAAATCCCCGTGAAGCAAGTATTACGGTTGTAGGTGCGGTGAGTCCTCCTGGTGGTGATTTTAGCGAACCTGTTACACAGAATACACTTCGTATTGTTAAAGTATTTTGGGGATTAAGCAAAGATTTAGCTGCAAGACGACATTTTCCTGCTATAGATTATTTGTTAAGTTACACATTATATTGGTCAAGCCTTGAGGATTACTACTCCAACACAGTAAACACAGAATTTCCACAATTAAGAGCAGAAGCTTTAGCTTTGCTTCAAAAAGATAAAGAATTACAAGATATAGTTGCATTAGTTGGTCCAGATGCTCTTCCATCAAGCGAAAAAATTATTCTTGAAATTGCCAGAATGCTGAAAGAGGACTTTCTTCAGCAAAATGCGTTCCATGATGTAGATTCTTTCTGCAATATGAAAAAGCAATATCTTATGCTAAAGACTATATTACGTTATTATGATAAAGCTAGAAATCTCTACCAAAAGGGTGCTGATGTAAAAGAGATTTTTGAACACTCCAGCACTATCTCTATTGCACGTATGAAATACATTGAACAAAGTGAGATTGAAACGAAAATCACAGAATTGATAACAGAAATAGATGGTCTTACACCTCGTGATTTCGGGGTGGAGGAGGAATATTGAGGTGTTTTAGATGACAACAGAAAAATCTTTTGAAACCAGAGAGTTCAAAACAGTAACTGAAGTTTCCGGACCTCTGTTATTTGTTGATTTGCATGAAAAGGGTGGTGTTTCATATGGTGAGATTGCTGAAATTGAAACTGTTACTGGAGAAAGAAGGAAAGGTCAAGTTTTAGATGTATCAAATAAATTGGCGATTTTGCAAGTTTTTGAAGGTACTTCAGGATTAGAAACAGAAAATACTTCTGTTAGATTCCTCGGAAAGACAATGGAAATTGGTGTTAGTAAAGATATGCTTGGTCGTATTTTTAATGGTCGAGGTGAGCTTATTGACGGTGGTGGTTCAATAATTCCAGAGAAGATTCTTGATATTACAGGTTCACCTATAAATCCATCGGCACGCCAATATCCAAAAGAATTCATCCAAACAGGGATTTCTACAATAGACACACTTCTCACATTAGTTAGAGGACAAAAACTTCCACTTTTCTCAGGGTCAGGATTACCTCATAATATGTTAGCTGCCCAGATAGCTCGACAAGCAAAAGTACTAAAAGCGGAAGAAGAATTCGCTGTTGTATTTGTAGCAATGGGAATCACAGCTGATGAAGCACGTTTCTTCAGAGAGGATTTTGAAGCAACTGGAGCTCTTGAACGAGCAGTCTTGTTTTTGAATCTTGCTGACGACCCAGCAATAGAACGTATACTTACCCCAAGACTCGCTCTAACTACTGCGGAACATCTAGCATTTGATCACGGTTACCAAGTACTTGTAATATTAACAGATATTACATCGTATGCTGAATCTCTGCGAGAGATTGCAGCAGCTCGTAGTGAAGTACCCTCTAGGCGAGGGTATCCAGGTTACATGTACTCAGACTTTTCAACAATTTATGAAAGAGCGGGGCGTATACATGGGAAAGAAGGCAGTATTACTCAAATTCCAATTTTGACTCTCCCGAATTACGATATTACACATCCAGTACCTGATTTGACTGGTTACATTACAGAAGGTCAAATATATGTAGATGTAGGCTTAAACAGGAAAGGACTTTACCCTCCAATCAATCCATTACCTAGTTTATCTAGACTCATGAAAGACACAATAGGGAAAGGTTCCACTCGTGATGATCACAAATATGTGCAAGATCAATTGTATGCTTTATATGCAACAGGGAGAGATTTGCGTGATCTCGTAGCGGTGGTTGGAGATGAATCTCTTACGGAAACAGATAAGCAAATTCTAAAATTCGCAGAACTCTTCGAGGATAAATTCATTAATCAAGATTATTATGAAAACAGAACTATCTTCCAATCACTTGATCTAGGGTGGGAATTATTATCTATATTTAAAGACCCATACAAAGTTCTCAAACGTATTCCTGCAGAAACAATTGATAAATTTCACCCAGAAAAAAGAGATCAAAAAGTAGATTTCAACAGTGTTGATGTCTAATTCTCTTTTTTATTTTATTACTACAACCTTTATTTTACCTGTATTCACAAATTTATTCACTTTTGGAACAAGTGTTTGTTGATCAATCTGGATCGCATAATCGACGTCTCTAGTAAATCCCATTTCAGCTAATTTAATAGCATTTGGTGAATTTTCAAGTAGTGACGATATATCTGAATTGGTTTGGAGCAAGCGTTTCGTCTTAAGATAAAACTCTCCCTTACTGCTATTGATTAATGGGGAGTATTGGAGTGCTTTATCCAAGATCAATTTACTAGTTACCCAATCTTCAACAACATAGATATTAGAATCATAAAAATAGCCTGAAGGTATAACATAGATATTTAATCGCTCTTTTTTTGCTAAAGATGCTGCCACTTTTGCTACAGAAGTCAAATTAACCAAAGAACCTACCAAAACATGTTTTACATTTTCAAGAAGTAAAAACGTTTTTGCTCCACTTGTGGAGGTAAATATTACTTCATTGTTATTAAAATGCATATCACTGAAAAAAGAAGGATTATTTCCATAATCAAATCCATCAATTTTTAATCCTCCTTCTTCACCAATTAGAAGGCTTTTATGTGCGTATTTTTTACGTATTATTTTTGCATTTTCTCCATTCGCAACAACATAGATTCTCTTGACACCAAGATCCATTAGCGTTATTATTGATGTAGTTGCACGAAAGGTGTCAACAACAATACACACTGAGTTATAATCGATTTGATTCTCTTTTACCATTTTTGGTGCAAGAATCTCAACAAACATTACTCGAAATGTATATTACTTATTTTTATCAGTTTTGTAGAAAAAGAGTCAACTGAAAACTTTGGTCACAAATTTTTTAACTTATCTATATGGAGAAATACTTGGGAAAACTCAAAGAAAATTTCTGAAGGTCGGATGGCCAAGCTTGGTAAGGTGCCAGGTTCGGGATCTGGTGATCGCGAGTTCAAATCTCGCTCCGGCCACCACACTTTTCATTACTAGTCTATTGGAATACACTTTTTGTATTTACCCCTCACGTACGTAAGCAAGTTGGGATAAGATTTTCCCTTCCACTCTTCATCAATATGAAGAGCAACAACTTTACCAAAGAACAAATCGTGAGTACCTAGTTCTATTACCTTTTCTACTTTGCACTCGATATTTACTGGGCACTCATTAATTCTAGGAGTGTTTACCTCCTTGCTTTTTTTCTTTGTGAATTCACAGACTGCCCATTTATCAATATCAGCACCTGACTTAGTTCCACAGATTTTCACTTGCTCTAGCATTTCTGCAGTTGGAATGTTTACAACAAACTCATTTGATTGTTTTATTAAATTGTGAGAATATCTGGAGTTTCGTATTGCAATACTAACTATTGGAGGATCAGAGCAACATGTTCCCCCCCAAGAGAGAGTTACTATAGTGTCCTTACTGTCATATTCCGCTGAAACTAGCAAAACAGGATTTGGATAAAGTGCAGAATTAATAATGTCTTCAATTTTCATTTCATCACAGCTTTTATTTCACTCCTAAATCGTTAAAATAAATACTTTTTTCCTAAATTTTCTTTTAGTATGAAAACAAATTAATGGGATTTTGTATATTAAATACTCAAAATAAATCGTTCATAAGGGGAAGATTAAATTAAAATAATTTCAATTGGGACAAGAGAACTTGGAAAACCGGCATAGAATGGATAGTAAAAAAACCGATTCGCCAAAAAATAACCCCTCATAATTTTATGAGTTTCATTATTTCATGAAAATATCCGCTAATTTTAGATGAATATGGTACATGTACTACGCAAATATGTTGTTTTAGTTGGTATAACTAGTGAATTTTAGACTTATCTTTACTTTGTACCAATATCTTTATATATTTTGTAACATAATAACATTACCAAAGAATATTTGGGTTTAGGTGAGGTTTAGATGAAGAATAAATATAAATCAAGTATTATATTGAGTGGGATACTATTATCAATGCTAATGAGTTCAACTATAAGCGCTGTAGCTCAAAAACCTGGACTTTCAATTATAACAGCTTATTACACAAATCTCGATGGGGATAATATTGAAGATGATGTTTATACAGAGGCAATCTTAATCTTGAAAGGAGAGAAATATACGCGAATACTATTATTATTTGAGCTTGTTTTACCATCTGGATATGTATTTAGAGATCATTATCTTTACTGTGCAGTAACTGCTGGTGAAATTTTCAAGTTCAGTTTCATAAACGGTGCTCCTGAAAATGGTGATTATATATTTAATCTCGACGCATATATTTTCAGACTAGGTGAATTTGACTATTATAGTGATTCTTTACTATTTGATCCGCCAGGCGAAGAAGAACCAGATACACCAATTTCAGTTTCTGTATCTCCTTGAGCCTATATCACGATTAGACAGAATCGTCTAATGAGCACCCACCCAAAAGCAAATTACCTCTAGGAGTATTGGGGGAAAAATAGCTCTAGAGGGAATCTTGCTCCATCAACTAATATTAATCAGAATCGTCTGATTAACACCCATCCAAGAAGAATCCAAGAAGTATATTGGGGATATACTCTAGGATTTTTTAAAAATATCACGGTTAGACATGAATCGTCTAATGAACACCCACCCTAGAGAGCGTTAGGGAAGCCCTCAGATCAAGATCTGGTGGTTTCCCTAATGTCTAACAGGTGTTTGTTCGAAAAATCAAATATTTAAAAGGGGAAAAAAATGGATAGTCTAAACTTATTAGAAAGAAAAATATTAAATGCATTGAATAACCATCCGCTTGATTCATTTTCTTCATTATCAAAGAGAATGGGCATGTCTAAGCAGATGTTCATACGAAAGTTTAACTCACTTTGTGAAAGAAATATAACAAAAAAAGCTACTGCAACATTCACTCCAGAAGCCCTATCACTTACTCGTTATCATGTTATCTTTAAAGTGGCTAATATAGCTCAAATGACGAATTTACAAGTAGCTTTTAGAGAACATCCTTACACTCGTCACTATAATCAATTTTACGGAGAAAGTTTTGGTTGTTATACTATATTTGATGTACCACAGAAATGTAATGGTCTCCTCTTCAAATTCTTTGATTATTTAGTTGAACAAGAAATATGTGAGGAATATTCAGTGTATAGATCCTTAGGTTATCGTCATGAGAATCCTGAACCATTTCCGAGTTATACACAAGATCCGAAACCTTTTGATATCGGTAATTTCATTAGCAAAAGACTTGAAAAACCAACAAGGTTTCCAAGAAGAAAAACTCCATTAAACCTAGAGAATATAACGCCATTACATTTGATTCTTATTCGGGATATAGGGAGAAATGTAAGAACTCCTCAAGCAGAATTAATAGAAAGGTATAAAAAGTTTATAACAAAACCACCTCAAAATGCGAATGACTACTTGCCACAACCTTTTCTTACATATCTGGAGAGTTTCTTTGCGAATCGTTCTAATGAAGCCATTAAGGTAGCTTTTGGTAAACAATATAATTTTGTAAAGGATAATATTATATATGCTCCCAGATGGAGTTTTGAACGCAGATTTTATGAAAGTTATGTGTATAGAGCATTTTTTATTGAAAATGTATCTTCTGAAGAAGGTGCTCAACTATATTATTTAGTTAAAGAAGAGAATCCACCGTTTAATGTATTAATAAATGTTCTTGATAATGGAGTTGTTCTAAACATAAAACTACCAACATACTATGATGCGAATTTCAACTACTTAATTTGGTCAACCTACTCTGATTATAAATTGTACTCATTAGATTTCTTTGGTAGAAGAGGAATATATTACCACTTTTACGTTGATAACTTCAATACTATTGATTCAGCTTGGCGAAATGATGAAGAATGGATATTAAATAGTGTTATATATAGAATCGAAGAAAGAATCAAGAATGGTCAATGTGGAGTATATAATAATGGTCCATTAGTAACTACTTAATTACACCAAAGCATTATTCTATTTCTAATTTGATATTAATAAATTTACTTAAGAACAGATAGTAGAATTTGAAAGTCAATATTTCTCTTAATTATGGTTATTCTGAATTTTATCCATGACATCGATTAGCATTCATTTATTGTTAGCTCTCCAAGAACTTCTATCCAAATCAGTGTGGCAAGAAGAATCGAACAACTTGATTCAAAAACTGCAAAGAGATTTCCAAAGAGCATTAAAGGAATTAACTAGTTAAAAAACTCAAAAAAGATTGAAAATTCACTGAAATAAAATCTTTAGTTATACTTCAAGTTTTATTTACTATTTGCGCTGTCTTCTTTTTTATTTCTTCTAGTTCTACTATTTTTGTATTTAATATGGTTTTTAATTGTTCATTGTCAAAAGCTTCAAGTCTTTCTCCACATTTTTCACAAATAAAATTACTATCCATCGCATTTTGAAAAATAACTCTTGGACATTCATGGTTACTGCAAGTAAAGAACATGTTAGAATCTTCATATTCCAATCTTGATTTTAATTTACTCAATACTTCATTTTGTTTTTTTTCTACCAAGAAATCTATCCGTTCAGGATGTAAAATCCAAAAATAAACAAACCATCCTGTTGATTTATCTCGTATCCTTCGAAAAGTTGCTAGTTGAAGATCATATAGTTTGTAGAGGGATTTTCTCACTTGGTTTAAGCGCATATCCAATTTTTCTGATATCTCCTCATCTGTGGTTTCTTCTTCTGAATTTAATAACACTAGAGTTACTTGTTTAACCTCTTCTCCACAGATATCTTCTACAACTTCTATTAGTGTTTGTCTTTGTCGTTCAGAGATATTAATTTTGGATGACATTTTTGTAGAGTTTTTTCGCTCATCATCATATTCATTTACTTCATCACTTGCCATTGTGACCCCTAGATATTTATGATAGCAACGCTAGTCTCATTACTATAGCCAAATCATCATTCTTTAACTTTACCTTCTAGCAGTCTATTCAATATCTAGCCATATTTTATGAAAAAACCTCGTACAGTGTTAATCAGTGGTGTAAAACACAAAACCACAAATAAGAGAAGCATAAATGCGTGTATAATGAGCATTGTGAAGGAAAAAACAGACCAAGCAATAAAGATATTGAAAGAATTAGATGTAGATTTGTGGTTGACTTATGTTCGTAAGACGTCTGAAATTATGGACCCATGTTTATATTTTCTTACTGATGAATCATGGTTTACTTGGGAAACAGCTTTTATAATCACAAAAAAAGGCGAGAATATTGCAATTTGTGGGCGTTATGATGTTCCCAATGTTAACAAAAACATATATAAAGAAATAATAGGCTATGATGTGAGCATTAGAGAGCCTTTACATGAGGTTTTGAATAGACTAAATCCACAGGTTATAGCTGTAAACTACTCTATTGACAACATTGCAGCAGATGGTTTAACTCATGGAATGTGGTTGAGATTAAACAAACTCCTCGAAGGAACTAATTATGCAAAGATATTAATTTCGTCAGAGAAAATCCTTGGAGCACTAAGAGGTAGAAAAACTCCTTCGGAATTGGCATTGATTAAAGAAGCTATAAAAATTAGCCAAGAAGGACATCTGAAAATAACTGAAAAAGTTAAGCTAGGTATGACAGAAAAAGACATCGAAAAGATTCTAATGGAACACACAATACAAAAAAATGTGAAGGTTTCCTATCCTCCATTAATTAATGTTGGCTCAGATACAGCAATAGGTCATGGGAGAGGTTTATCTCATATTAAAGTAAAGCAAGGAGACTTAATCAATATAGATTATGGTGTGTTTTATCAAGGCTATGCATCAGATATCCAACGATTATCCTATGCGCTGCGTGATGGCGAAAATGAACCACCAGAAGAAATTAAAAAAGCGTTTCAAATAGTCGTAAAAGCTATTACAAAAAGTTCAGAGTTTCTAAGACCAAGTGTAATGGGTTGGGAAGTAGATTCAATAGCTAGAAAGATAGTAATAGATGGCGGATATCCTGAATTCATGCACGCATTAGGACATCAAATCGGAAGAAATGTCCATGATGGTGGTTGTTTACTTGGACCAAAATGGGAGAAATATGGGGAATTACCATTTATGGAAGTGGAAGAAGGACAAGTATTCACACTAGAATTACATGTTTTTTTGGAAAATCACGGATTTTGCAGTTTAGAGGAAGATGTGTTAGTAACAGCAGAAGGGTGTCAATTTTTATCTGATCGTCAAACTGAACTAAAACTGCTAAAATTTTAATTGAAACAATTTCATTTACTTCACCATATATTTTTGTTTTAGACAAAATCAATGGTTTGTAAAAACAATGATAAGTGTTTGATCACACAACAGGTTTAATGAGAAAACTAATCAGCATATTCATATTACTTAGTTTAACTACACTCAGCAACCAAGCACATGTTAACGTAAATTCAGTGATTATACAAGAACAAGCCAATCCCGTTGAAACGTATGCCCTTCTTTTTGACCAATTTCCACAAGAAATCGATAGTGTCACATATTGTTCAGCTATTGAGTTTAAACAAGAACTTGTCTACTTAGGGTGGTTAGAAGAAAACATTTCTTTATTTTTAGGTGAGGAAAACATGACAAAAAATATTATACTTAATCAACTTAATTTTTTGGAACAAAATGTCGACGATAATGATCTTGTTTTCATATTTTTAATGGCTCATGGTGATACATATTGTGCTGATGTTCTTGAAATGGAAGAATGGTTTCATTTGGAATTTGCAGAAATTCCTACAGACAACAAGATTTTTTTCATGGAATCTTGTCACTCAGGCAGGTTTGTAAGTAATTTATATGGTCGCTGTTTTGCCATGGGAAGTGTAGCAAGAGAAGAGTATGCTATTGCCTACCTAGACACCAATAATTGGAGTCTAAGTGAGCCTCCATTCGTTGGCGGAATATCGGCTCATTTTTGGGCAAAGACACTAGGTAATTTAGAAGCGGATACATATGCTGATGGAATTGTAAAATTGAATGAATTGTACCAATATTCACTCCCCTTAATTAGGAATTGTTATGATGAAACATTCGAAAGCTCACCTGATTTATCAGAGTTCATCCAGACAAATGTTGGTTACACTACAAATTATCCCAGACCAGTTTTAGTTGACAATCTTCCCTATGAATTAACGCTTAATGCAACAGAATTTATACTAAACAATGAAAAATATCTATGGGAAGAAGATGTTAATCCTCCTCTAATTACATGTTTAAACACCATTCCCTATGACGAACAAAATAGCTCCATAAATGTCAAATTCACCATAACAGAAATATCAAGTCACGATTATTATTGCTATCTTAATGGAAGTTTGATAGATCAAGGAAATAAACCAAAAAGAGGAGATCTTACCTGGGAGTACACATATACTCTTTCCTTACAACCAGGTAATAACTATAATGTATCTTTACTAGTAGTAGACCCTTGGGGAAATCGTGCTTGGAATCAGACTATTATTTTATTCACGGGAGAAATAAGCAATAATGAACCAGAAAAAAGCAGCGTATTACCAATAATCCTAGGAACAGTAGGTGGGTTATGGATAGCTGGTGTTGCAGTGGTTTTTATTATTAAA
>BPTO01000093.1 GCA_023705985.1 Candidatus Heimdallarchaeota archaeon
CTTCTGAAAGAATATATTGATTCTGTAATCGAGAAAATTCTTTTCGTTTAGTAATCATTTTAATAGGATTAATTGGAATCTTGAAAAGAGATTTCACAGTTATTTTCTTCGACATATCATTAAACATAGCTTTAATTTCTGCTGTAGTAAAATTTTTGTTAAATACCTTATTGAAAGCTTTTCTCCCAATTTCAATATTATCAATTATCGTTCCCCCTAAATCGAAGAAAATGGGTATTTGATTCATTGTACTTACCACTTAATTTTAGCAACTAGGAAAACCTAGTTTTAAAAAAGTTTATGTTGGAGATTTTCAAAATGCATATAAAAAAACATGAGTAGAATCTTCACACATCTAGTAGTCGTAGAAAGAAGTAGATAGCCTTAAAACATAAGTACTTAAGTGATAACATGGGATTAAAGGTTTAAATCGATTAATCGTTCTAGAACTAGAACAAGAGAGAAGTTAATTGTTCTTGTTCTAGGTTTTTATAATTCATTATTGTATACCTTATTTTGATAATATGAAAATAAATAGAGCTCAAAAAAGCATCTTAGCAGGTGTTTCATTATCTTTATTTTTGTCAACAATAATCTTTACTGCAATCACTGTTCCAATCTATTTCGAATCTAAATGGCCAGATTATAATCCTTATGATTGGGAAACAAGTTGGGTAACACCGGAATCAGTGAATGGTTCAGCTTGTACATTCAGAATAAAAAATGATATTGCAACCCCTTTTGGTTTATATTCCCCTAATTCAATTAGTTTTACCCCATCTATTATCCCAACAGAAATAGAACCAGATTTGTCTAATGTAGCAGAAATTCCGTATAATTTGGATAGTGAAACTAAGCAACTCCTTGCAGAATATGGTTTTGTTTTAAGAGATGAAGGAGAAGATGACATTTTTGCTTTTTATGATGCATCTGATTCAGGAAGTGGAGGAAATTATATTACGACTGATCTCTGTTTGCATACTTATCATATTCTATATGATATGAACTTACGAATAATGGAAGGGGAAAATTTTTATCAAAACTTAGAAATAATGATAAAAGCCCTCAGAGACGACCAAAAAGCCAAAAAAACCCCTTTTCTAAAAGAGAATATAAGAACTGCTTTGAACAAAAATATAGCTTATCTTTCTACTATACTTAAACTACTAAATGACTCTAATTCAATTCCAGTTGATGTTAAAAAAATGACACAAGATGAACTTACAAACATTGAAAATGGTTTTGAAGCAAATTCAGCTATTTTTGGTTACTTAGAAGATTTTTCTCAATATAAAATTAGGGGACACTATACTAGAAATGAGATTTTGGGCAGTTATTTTAAAGCAATGATGTACGTAGGAAGGATGGGATTCTTAATTCAAGGCGAAAGTCTAACAGAAGAAGAAAATATTGAACAAACAAGAATGGCTATGCTATTGATATCGTCTTTTAATAGTACTATAGACACAAACACAGTTTGGGATTATTGGGAGAGTATCTATCGTCCTACTTCTTTCTTTGTTGGTGTAAGTGACGATTTAACAGTAGTAGAATATTATAAACTATGGAACCATTACGGAAAACCCGAGGGAAATAATCTAGCTGATGATAACTTAATTAAAAATATTATTGAGAATCTAAAAACATATCCTTCTCCTCGTATCATTTCAATGATAGCTGGTGATTCCCCAAATATAGCTGATTATACAAGAGGAATGAGATTGATGGGGCAACGTTTTATTCCTGATTCCTACATTTTTCAACAATTGGTTCATTCGAAAGTTCGAGATAGATTAATACCAAAAGCATTTGATATTTTTTATGTGTTTGGTAGTGCAAGAGCTGGTCATTACCTCCAAGGTGAAAATGAAACATTTTCCGATTACAGTTCTCAAATCCTCAAATTGCAAAAAGAGTTTGGAAACTTTACAGATTTAGATTGGACACAGAATCTTTACTGGTTATGGTTGTATACTCTCTTTCCTTTGCTTAAACCTGCAGATGTAGGTTATCCAGGTTATATGTTAAATGATACTTGGACAGATAAGGCTTTGATGACAACTTTAGGTTCATGGGCTGAATTAAGACATGACTCAATTCTTTATGGTAAACAATCATATTCAGGTAAAGGTGGAGGGAGTAGTACAGGATATGTTGAACCTTATCCTGAATTATACAGTCGTCTTAGTAGTCTTGTTAGTTTAATGTTATATGGATTAGATGACTATGGTTTGTTATCTAATGATTTTAAGAATCGACTTAATAATACTATAGAGATTTTCAATAGTTTAGTCGATTTAAGTATAAAAGAATTAGAAAATCAACCGTTTACTCAAGAAGATATTAGTTTCATTTACAAAGTAGTTAGAGAGCTTGAAGAAATAACAACATTCACCAATTCTAGTTATGAGATTTGGCTAGGTGATACTGATAAGAGAATGGCAATAATTGCTGATGTTCATACTGATACCAATACAAATCAAGTACTAGAAGTAGGAACGGGCAATCCTTTTGCAATATATGTTATAGTTCAAGATGATGAAGGAAATCTTAGAGTTACTAAAGGTGGAACTTATTCCTTTTATGAATTTATTCAACCGATATCTAACCGTTTAACCGATGAAGAATGGCATGAAATGCTAAGTAATAATCCTCCAGCTTTACCATATTGGATTGAAAATTCACTTCCAATCGTTTCATCGAGTACAGTGATGCTTCTCTTTACATGCGAATCTTATAAAGATAAAAAGAAGAAAAGTTCGAATTTTTAATCTAGATCTTTTTTTCATATTATGCAAAAATATTTAAAAAATTGGAAGAATAATGTTAACTGTTCCAATCTGAAAATGAATGTTTGGAGTGATAAGAGAAGTATTGTGAGTTAGAACCAATGTCTAGAATTATAAATATTAGAAAATCAAGTAATGTTTTAGATCATCCAACAACACTAAAAATCTACCTTTATCTAAAAACTAGATTTCCTCATGAAGTAGGAATACGCGAAACACAACGAGCCTTAGGGTTAAAGAGTCCAAGCACAATTAGTTGGCATTTAGACAAATTAGAAGATGCAGACATTGTAAAAAAACTTCCTTCAAACCTATATGTTTTAACAGAGAAAGGTGAAAAGAGACACGATATTTTAGTACCAGTTTATGTTCCTGCTCATTTAATAAAAGGAATAATGATTCCTAGAATACTCTTCTTATTCAGCTTTCTAGTAACTTCTGCAATATTCACTTTTGTAGTAGTATGGTTTTTACCGCCCATAGCAGCTTTCTGCGGGGCTGGATGTTTAGTTGTAGGATCCATTTTATGTTTCAGGGAGTATTGGGCATTAAAAAGGCAATTTCGATTTTATACCTTCATAGCTGAAGAATCAGCAGAATAAATACTCAACTCTATGCGATTATCTAGGTAATTGAGTTTCTCGAGATTCTATGCTAAATAAGCTTTAACAAACACCAAGCTTTTCCTTCTTTCTTTAATAAAACTATTTACAGAAATATCTTGAAACATATTTCTTGAAGAGAAATAATTAAGTCGAGAAGAATAAAGAGTTTTCAGAATAAATGAAAAGAAAATAAAAAAAAGATTATCGTGAGCCATGTTAATCTTGAGGCATGACTAGATTTTGATATTGATTTGAGATTTTAAGTATTTGATGTGGGCCCTCATTGTCGTTGTTGGAATCTTACAAATACGGCTCATTTCGTCCTTAGTAAGAATACTTTCACCAATAATTTTGTGACCTAAAAGTTCAGAAGCTAAATAAATACATGAAGCTGAGAGTACTGAAGGTTTTCTACCATTAGTTTTAATGGTACTAAGCTTTGTTGCCATCCTCTCAATTGTTGTATAGAGCATATCCAGCTCAAGGTCATCACCATTCGTTAAAACAGTAAGTTTTTTTCTAATAGATTGGCTGTTTCGTAATCGCGACATATGTTGATTTACAAATATCGCAGGAGAAGTAGATCTCAAGGCGATATTATTATCGATGATGTAATCTCGCACGCTTTTGCTAGAGAGCTTACATCCATAGTTCTTGAAGGTTTGGACTAAAGTTGTAATTGATGTTGCGCGCTTCTTATTTTTTAATTGTTTGAGTGTAATTGCAGCTGCGATCAGGAATATGTTAGTGACTTTATTGCCTTTTCTTCTTTCAGCTGAGTATGTCTTTTTTAATTCAAACATAATTTCATTTGTGGCAGTCTCTGAAAGTCCAAGATTAGTTAAAATGTTCAAGAGTCGACTTTTATTCTCTGAAATTGCACAATATTGGCTGTTTTCACTTTTCCATAGACGTCTCCACTTTTCCCTTTTTTCTCCTGCTTTAGCATCTAAGACTCGAAAACTTGTCGATTTAGAGGATCTTATGCTTTCAGGAGAACCACTTCTTTCTCCATCTGACGATCTACTCAGAAAATGAGTCGATTCCATTCTTCGCTCAACGACTGCACCACAGTTTCTACAAACGTAATCTGTGTTTGTTTCAACTATATCTGTACTGTTACAATCAGGGCAAAACATTCCTGATTCTTCTTCTTCTTCTTTTATTTGTTCGAATGATGTTTGAGTTGACATTTTTTGTCTAAACAATTTATCTGCAAACTTCTTTAAAAACCGAAAGAGGGGGAGTGGATTGAAAGTGATTGTCTTGATTCTCTATAAGGCTATTTTTGTCAGTGCTTCGTTTGATTTCTGCTATCTTTTGAAAGTGAATGTAATATCAAAAATAGATTACAAACTGAAAAACTAATCTTTTATTTCAATCAGGTAAACTGCTCTATATCTCTTAAGGATGAAGAATTAGACTTTTTTTTAAAAACGCGCATAGAAAAAGCTAAATATCTTACCACACAAATATAAATTCACGTGGTAAGATTTTCCTTGACTTCTTCGCTTTTTCGAGGGTTGTATTGACTCCTCTTGCATGGGAGAAGGTTTTTTTCTTTCTCACTTTGTTTGTCATTGAGAGTTTTTACACTTATCTTAGTCCTTTACAGAAATTTGCTTCCTTTCTTATAGAACTTAAAAGAAATAACAAACATGTAATTTAAGTTTTAGAAAAAAGAAATAAGATGGAATTATTTGTTTTTCTAAGGTAATTTGATAATTCCTTTCTTAATTAAAACGAATACAGTTACACCAACTACTGCTAGAAAACCAGCTGTTAGACCTATGATAAGTCCTAGATAGGATTTGTCATCAGCTATGAATGGAAAACTAGTGTTATCTAATGGATCTGTACCAGCTTGTACTTCTTCAAAATCAGAGAAGCCATCTGAATCGGTGTCATTATTACCAGGATCAGTATTGTATAAGAATTCTTCAATATTTGTGAGACCATCTTCATCAGGATCATCTGCAGCATCATCTGACTTGGGATCGGTTCCATATGTTACTTCCCACCCATCATCCATTCCATCAGAGTCACTGTCATTATTACCAGGATCAGTATTGTATAGGAATTCTTCAATATTTGTGAGACCATCCTCATCAGGATCATCTGCAGCATCATCTGTCTTGGGATTGGTTCCATATGTTACTTCCCACCCATCATCCATTCCATCAGAGTCACTGTCTGTCAAAAGAGGATTAGTATCGTAAGTATTTACCTCTTCCCCGTCATCTAAACCGTCTGAATCGCTATCTGCAATGAAAGGGTCTGTAAAGTAAACTGTTACTTCTTCAAGCTCATGAAGGCCATCCTCATCTATGTCTATGAAAGGATAAAGGTCTTCACTTCCAACATCTCCATATAATGGATATGTCCCCGTCTCATTCCAGTCTGAATAATAATTCCCTACTTCCAGCGAAACGCTGTACCATATGATATTTATCACAGACCTTTCATCTGCTGGTGGAGCCGTTGTTTCGCCTAGACTAATAAACACATTATAGTAAATACTTACATTTTCACTATTAGAGATGGATATAGCCAATTCTGACTCTGCACTTTCCACATAACAACTAATAATATTGAACATTATTTCAATGTTGGTTGTATCTACACAGTAAATACCATATTCTGTTACTTCTAAAATTGTATTATTATTGATTTGTATAGTATCCACATAAGAACATTCAATCCCATAACGGAAATCATTTAGATAATTATTTTGAATTATTGCACCAGTTACTGTTTCAAATTCAATACCATTGCTAAATCCATCTAGATTGCAATTTTCAATCTTTATATCTTGAGTATTTACTATGTCAAATCCAGACTTTCCAGATACTGCTACATTGTTTATTGAAATATCTGTACAATTCTGAACCATTATACCTACATTTACTCCCTCTATTGAATATCCTGTAATGTCAGTATTTATTGAATTCGCTAAATAGATCTGACCATATTGGTTCCCTGTGATTATTTCATCAGTTCGATTATAAAGAAATCCAAATGGTTTACCATCTATCAAATTATTGGTAAATGAGTTATTAGAGATGTTTGTTATTACATCATCGCTTATGAAAAAACCTGTATTGTTTAGAACATTATTCTCTATAGTTGAATTAGAGATTCCACTGAAACGTACAGAAGAAAAATTACCATAAAAAATATTATCCTTAACAACATTGTTTTCATCTCTAAAAGTTATAAGAGAGCTACTATACGAGCTTGTTGTATAGACTATGTTTTTTGTAAAGTTTAATCCTTGTCTGAAACTAGAACCTTGCCTAGAAATGAGAGTATTGTTGTAAATATTCAAATAAAGGGCATTAGGTCCCCCTATCGTAAGAGCACCTTCAACCGTACAATTGATTATACTAGCAGTTCCAGAGGTCATACTACCGGAGATATATACTCCATATGTAGAACCTTTCAAATAGGAATCGCGAAGAACGTAATAAAAAGTGACATCATCAAACTCTATTGCTAATGAGTCAGTTGTAGTAACAGTGAGATTATCTATAATAAAAGGATCATCAGAAGCACCGGTTCCTGAGGAACTGTAAGATGCTATATTGGTATCATTGATAACAATTCCAACAGCTGATGTAAGATTGACTTCTTGAATGTGTCCATTTTCAGCTTCTAAAGTAGCAAGACTACCGCTTATTACTTGAAACATTAAAGCAAAAATAATAAAGAGTGTAAGACAGATCTTTATTGTTAGTTGAGATATTTTAAGTTCATTCATTTTTACGGGAAAACTAACGAAAACTTCTTTTTTAAATCTTATCGTACTTTATGAAAATGTTAGAATTAACCACCATAAAATTTCATCCTTCAACTGCTTGACTAAGATAGCTGTTATACCAAATCTTGTGATCATAATAGTATTTTAAGAGATTTTCTAAGAAGTTCAATCTAACATCTTTGGATTCCTCATAAAGTAATATCCCGTCTTTAATAGCTTGAAATTGAACGTGGAGAGGCACTCTCTCTAAAATAGTGATTTCGAGATTATCTTGCTTTGTTTCCCCACTCGCTTTTCGAGAGAAATCACTCAATAGAATCAGTAATTCTTTAGGAGATAGTGTATTAAAAGAAGGTAAAGAAACAAAAATATCTACGTCACTTAAAGTACTTTGTTGGCCTCTAACCCAAGAACTACTAAAATAAGCAAATGACACATTATAATCCTTAAATAGTGGAGACAGCTTATTCCTCAAAGTTTCAACTAATTTTGAGAAAACTTCCTCTTGGTTATATAGTCATGTTTCTCAAGAGAATATACATATAATCATACATAATAGTTTCTATTAGTTTTACAAATCAAATAAAGAAAGAAAATTTAGCCTCCCCTTGATTGAAAAAATGAAAGAACTAATAGACTCACAACTATTTTCCTTGGGAAAGATTGCAATTATCGTCTCTAAAATAGTCGTTATTTGTAAGCGTCTTTTCTCCATCCAATAAACTGAACAAGAATCTTATTATCGTTCCAAGAAACTGTATAAACAATTCTGATATTTCCAAAACGAACGCGAAAAGTATTTGTGAAGTTTTTTAGTTTAACAATGTCATATTTCTTGCTTGGAACAGCATGTTCCTTGATGACTAGAAGAAAATCGTGGATTATTGCTTTTTGAGATTTATCTAAACCTTTAATGAATTTCAAAGAAGATTTTTTTATAGAAATTTCAAAAGTCAACTTGTTAGCTCCTTAAACAAAGTTTCCTCGCTAACAGTGTCTTCATCGTTTTTAATTGCTGAGATTTCATCAGAAAAAGCTTCTTCTTCGGTGATTAACAAATGAAGGATAGTATTTGAGATAGTAATAAGTTCCTCTAATCTATCTTTTATGTTTTGAATTTCTTGTTCTAATGAAGATGTCATGACAATCTCACTAATTAAGTGTAGATTTTAATCTTATTAAAGATTATTAATCGTTATCAAAGAAAAAATGGAAGAAAGAATAATCAACCTCCAAGTTGAGAAAAAATAGGATTTAGAAGACTCCCATCTGTTAGGATTTAATATTCAAATATTACAAAAATAGAAGTTCTAATAACAGAATAAAGAATTTCTCATTGTTTTGTAAACTTTAGCTCTGTAAGGTTTTTTGCTAAGGTTTCTATGATAAGAAGATTTTCAAGTTTTGCTTTCCATTTAACTGGAATTTTTTCTATCCCCAAATAACTCCCTAATAATCCTCCGACCATTGCACCTATGGTATCCTTATCCTCTGCTACAAGAACAGTCTGCAGCAAACATTCTCCAAAATTATGAGGATTTTCAAGAAAAGCAAAAATTGCGAATGGTACTGAATCCTGTGCTGTAATGTTTGAACCTAGAATATGCTCAGATTGCTCTAGATCTTCTTTTTGCAGAATTAAATCTTTAACTTTGTTTAATTGTAATCTGAATTCCTCTGTTTTCGCAAAGTTTTGTAAACTATCAATGAAGCTGCTCCTCTTTTCTCTAACACAATAATATTGAGAATCTTCTGTAGTTACCAGACTGATTGCTTTCGCAAGTACTGCAGCACCATCAATACCTAAAGGATGAGTATGAGTTACCATTGATGATAGTCTAGCTTCTTTGTATAAAGTTGTGGAATCGTGAAAAAATAGCCCAAGAGGAGTGATTCGCATTGCTGCTCCATTTCCAAAAGAACCTTCACCATCAAAGAGTATCTCAGCGATTTCGACATAAGAGACATCATTTCGTTCAACCATTGAAAAAATAGTTGGAGGACCCATAGCATATCCCCTGTCTGGTTCTTTTAGGTAATTTTCATGAAAAGTTTTTCCTAGTTGTTGACTAACGATTTTTCCTTGGTTTTTATGAATGGATTCAGCTAGTCCAATCGACATTGCAGTATCATCAGTATAAGTTAGTGTAGATGATTGATTTATTTCATTCAACAGCGATTCCTTGTTATAATGAAAAAAAGCTAATTGACCTATACAATCACCTAAAGCGCTGCCTATCATTCCACCTAGATACTTTGATTCCAGATCCATCTATTCAAAAATAATACTCCTAAGATAAAAACATTATTAAAAAAAAAGATGTTTAGCTGTTGCTATCTTCAAATCCTTTTGATTCTGGATCATTTGGAAAGGAAAGAGAAAAGATGATTCTTAGCTACCAGATTTTCATGAATTCTAGATTTTTTTAAGCATTAATGTGATGAATTCTTTTTGCCTTACACAAGATTTTTTTAATTCTTGCGTACTTACAAGGATTTTGCCTTAAGACACTTTTACAAGAAAGTTGCAATAGATTTTTATTTGCTCTCGTCTTTGTACAAGCATTAAACAAATTAGGGTTGTTTAAATGAAATTCTCAAATTTATTTCTTAAAAATATAGTAAATAAAGACAGGAAGAAAATAACGTTGCTTTTAGTTTTTTTGTGCTTTTCAACAACTTTTCTTTCTGTCAATGTAGATCTGTCTAAAGGAGGTACTGACTCCTACTTTGAAGATTTCTCAGATATAACTTATTTAGATGCATCAAACACAAATGTTTCAGGATGGGGTGATGGAACTTTGTCCAGTCCTACGAGAAATCTAACACTTATAGGCTCTTATGTTTCTACTTATGGTCGTGTTTGTGATGTCTTCATTGCTGGTGATTATGCTTATGTTGCTATTGGAGGAGCTTCTGGAAATTTAGATATTGTTAATATTACTGATCTTACAACACCTACTTTTGTCAGCTCACCAGCTATTACTCCAAATGGTAAAGATGTTTTTGTAACTGGAGATCACGCTTATGTTGCTGTAAGATATGATGGTATAGCTACTGTAGGCATTAGCGATCCAACCAATCCAACTGTTCAAAGCTACGATGATACACCTGGTAGAGCTGATGGTTTGTATGTTTCTGGAGATTATTTATTTATAGCTGATACAAGTACACTGCAAATATACGATATTTCTAACCCAAACAGTCCTTCTTATTCAACTTCTATAGCCACTCCTGGTGATGCTGTAGATGTTTTTGTTGAAGGTAACTATGCATATATTGCTGATTATGCCGGTGGATTGTATGTTGTTGATATTAGTGATCCTACCACTCCTTCTAAAGCAGGGAACTATACTACCTCTGATGTTGCTTCTGAAGTCTTCATTTCTGGAAATTATGCTTATCTAGCGTGCAATGATACTGGTTTACAAGTTATTGATATCAGTGATCCTACTAATCCTAGCTTCGCAAGTAGTTACAATACCCCTGGAAGTGCTATAGGTGTCTGGGTTGAAGGAAATTACGCATATATAGCAGATGGTTCAAGTGGTTTACAAGTTATTGACATTACAGATCCCACATCACCTGTTTCAGCTGGATTTTTTGATACAGATGGTATAGCTCAAGGTGTTTGTGTTATGAGTCACTATGCCTTTATCGCTGATGGAAATAATGGATTACTTATTTTAGCAATAAGTGATCAAACTACACCTAAATTAGTGGGAACTTTTGATACAGAACGTGCGTATGAAATATGGGTTTCAGGTGATTATGCTTACATCGCTGATGGTTCTGGTGGTATTAGTATAGTTGATATTAGTGATCCTACAAATCCTGTACTTGCAGATTCTAGTATTACAACGGGTATTGCTAATGGGATTTGTGTTGAAGGTAATTATGCTTTCATAGCTGATAATGTTTTTGGGTTAGTATCATATGATATCAGTGATCCTACTGATACAAAATCTGGAAGCCGAGTCTACCTCCATGATTATGCTGATGCTAGGGCAGTTTTTGTAGAAGGTGATTATGCTTATGTTACTAGTTATCAAATAGGTTTACATGTGATTGATATAAGTGATCCAACTTCTATGAGTATGGTAAAAAATATCACTCTTGGGAATTGTTGGGATGTTTATGTTTCAGGTGACTATGCATACGTAGCAGAAGGTAACAGCATACAAGTGGTTGACATCAGTAACCCAAGTAATCCCACTTATGCTGGTTCTACAGCTGTTAGTGGTGATCCTTCTGGGATTTACGTTTCTGGTGATTATGCTTATCTAGCTTGCATGGGAGCTGGTCTTCAAGTAGTAAGTATAGCTGATCCCACTTCTCCCTCTGTAACAGGATCCTACGATACTCCCAAATCTGCAGAAGACGTTTTTGTTATTGGTGATTATGCTTACATTGCTGATGGTTATTACATTGGAAACGGAGAACTAGAGATTATTGACATCAGTGATCCCACTAATCCTGTATATGTAAGTACTGGTTCAACTCCAGGCAGCCCTCGGGATGTTTTCGTTTCTGGTGATTATGCTTACATTGCTGATTATGACAACGGTTTAGCTGTTATCGAAGTGAACATAAATCGAGGTCGTCAATATGATTCACCTAGCGTTGCTCAATCTTCTGTAGTTTTTACCCAAACTTCAGCTTCATTAACTTCTGCTACTTTAACTTCTACGGATTCTGTTCCATCAGATACTGATATTACTTATTATCTCTCAGCTGATAATGGAGCGCATTGGGAACAAGTCACTCCTAACTTGGAACACCCATTCGTATATCCTGGCAATCAGTTAAAATGGAAAGCTGTTTTCACTACTTCGAATATTACACAGACACCAACAATATCCTCTCTTTCTATAGATTTCAACACTGTTTTAGACGCTCCTTCTCTAATCACACCAATAAATGGTTATCAAACAAATAATCCCACTCCTACCTTTGAATGGGGAAGTGTTGACTGGTCTTCGAGCTATCTTCTTCAAGTAGATACTTCCACAACTTTCTCTTCTCTGATTATCAATGAAACTATTCTTGCTCCAACCACAACTTATACCTTAATTTCTGATTTATCTGATGGTTTATACTACTGGAGAGTAGCAGCAATAGATTCTGAAGAGGATTTAGGAACGTTTGCTAGTTATAGAAGCTTTTCACTAAATACTGCGCCACCAACTATTGATAGTCCTGATAATATTACTTATGAACAAGGTCAAACAGGTTATAGCATAACATGGAATCCCACAGATAGTGCTCCAAACTATTACATTATTACTAAAGATGGAGGTTTTTTGGAAAGTGGACCATGGTCAGGTAGTTCTATAACAATCGTAGTAGATGATTTACACGTAGGAACATATATCTACTTGTGTAACGTCTATGATGAATATGGAAACAATGTAAGTGACTCTGTAAAGGTTGAGGTTTTTGATACCACTATACCATTAATAAATGAAAATGATGACTAGATCGGAAGAGCACACGTCTGAACTCCAGTCACGTGGCCTTATCT
>BPTO01000094.1 GCA_023705985.1 Candidatus Heimdallarchaeota archaeon
AGAAGAATCATTTTAATATCAAGAAATTAGGACTTCCACAGTGAAATAATGGTAATTGTAATGAGGTTTGCAAAAGAATCCAAAGAAATAATCATATTCTTTGTATCTTTAATATTATTAAGCTTAGTAGCTATTATAGTAATCTCTCAATTTTACAATTTGTGGTGGATATATGTTCTCTTAGCTATTCCTATATTCTCTTCTATTTTTGTTATTTGGACTTTTAGAGATCCACAAAGGAGCCCCAATTTGTCACAAAATGGTATTTTAGCTCCAGCTGATGGGATTGTCACTGAGATAACTGCAAAAGAAAAAAGCCTCTGTTTTGTTATTCGTATGTCACTTTTTGATGTTCACATGACAAGAAGTCCATTAAATGGTACTGTTAGAAGTGTGAAATTTCAGAAAGGAAAGCATTGGCCTGCATATTTCTCAAATTATGTAAAGAAAAATCAAAGAAATACTATTGTCATCAAGAATGTTGAAAAGAACGTTTCAGCGGAAATTATGCAGGTTTCAGGCATTTTTGCGAGAAGGACAATTAGTTATGTTAAAGAGGGAGATAAAATAAAGCAAGGAGATGTAATTGGTACTATAAGATTCGGTTCTATTGTATCAATTGAAATAAAAGGAGAAAAAAGTTATAAATTGCTTGTAAAACCTAAAGAATCAGTAAGAGCTGGTTTATCAGTAATGGCAATCGTAGATGGTTAGTGATTTCATGGAATGGAATGAAATATCCTTTTTACAGAAACATTGGATAAAGTATAGTGCTCTGATTTTAGCAAATCTAATGACACTTACCAGTTTAGTTTTAGGAATTGTTGGTATTGTTTTGACTTTCAAGTCGTATGAAAACTATTCAATATATTTTGCTAAAATCCTAGCAGTCTGCTCGATTTTCGATTTTGCAGATGGAAAATTAGCTAGGATTGGTGGGAGCAAGAAAATAGCTGTCGACGTTGATACAATAAGTGATTCAATAGTTTTTGGGATTTTACCTGCAATATATTTAGGTTATTGGGTTTCTGATTGGAGTATTGTAGCAGGTGTTTTTACAGGTTTGATTTATGCGGGAGCAGTTTGGTTCAGGTTATACAGATTTGTAAAGAAAGATCCTATGTATACTCCTTATTTTAGAGGGTTACCCAGTCCTTTTGCTGCAATGGTAATAGCTTGTCTACTAATTTTTCCAGATACACCAGAATGGGGAGTGTTAATAGCTACAATAATACTAGCTGGCTTTATGATTTCAACAATTCCTTTTGCATCATTTAAAGGTGTGCCTTCGAAATTTGATTGGTTTTGGATAGTAATTACGACATTAGTTTTCATTCTTTTTGCAGTATTTCCTACAGAATTGATGATATTCCCTGCATACAGTTTAGCAGCGTTAATGATATTCTATTTAGTAGCTGGTCCAATATATGCTGAAAAGCTAGACAAAAAGTATCAACAAGATAAAAAAATTAATGAGAAAAAGATTGTTTCAAGAAGCAGAAAACATTAAAAAAGATCTAAAGAGAATGAGTAGTCTCATTTCTTCGTTAATTTTGTAGTAGCGATCATTTCGAAACCTAGAGCATTAGACATTACAGCGTTTTCAGGCACTAAAACTTCTTCAAATGATTTTACAATATTAGCGTCAAAGAATGCTTGTTTAAGATATTTACCAAAAGTGTAAGATCCACCACCACATACAATAACTTTCTCAATCCATGCATCTGGAGGAAGATTGTTTAGTAATCTATTGCTTTCATCTACAATAATATCTGCAATTGAAACTACAGCTTGATCTATCGCTGAACCGATATCTAGAGCTTTTCCTCCGACAAGGACAGTTCTTTTCCCTTGTTCAATAGCTGTCATCAAATCAAATGGACGGATGATTTTACCAGCCTTTTCTTGAATTGCTCTAGAAAGAGCACTAGTTAGACTGTCTGTAGCTTCTTCAATAGAACCTGAAGCAGCTCTCATCATACTGCCTTTATACATACAAAGGATATCAGTTGTACCATGACCAATATCTACAATTATTGAATCGACAGCTGTTTTTACACCACTGCTTCGTAATGTATGCCAATATGTTCCATAGGGCTCAGGTGCTACTAAAACTTGTTCAACTAAAATTTTCATTTCTTTAACTTCACCTGTTGCATCATTTTTGACTTTGATGTCATGTGTTCCTTTAAGACCTTTACTGAGTGTCTTACTCTCTTCAACACCTGTTGCTATTGGAACACCCGTAGCAACAACAAATTGCTCATAATTGCTTTGCATTGTAAGACTTAGAATAGCCTTAAGTGCAAGCAAACTATTGTCAATAGACTTCATTTTGCCTTCAGAAGCCAGTGATTTTCTTATTTCACTTTGTAATCTAGCTAGTTCTCCAATATAGACATCTTGTCCTCTTGAGTCTTCAATAATCAAGTTATTGAGCAAACTCTTATCTTGAACTAAACCTGCCCATCCTGGATTGGGTGATCCTATAACAGATGGAATTTTGTACTGTTGATCTCCACATACAATTTTTATTGTGGAAGTACCTAAATCAACACCTACTGCTCTAGTAATTTCTGCAACTGGCATTTTAATTTCACTCACTTATGTTTCAAGAAATTCTTATTTAAACTGTTTGTCCTCTTAGTTGGAAAATTATATAAAACTTCTTTTATACTTACAAACCAACTCCCGTTTAATATATCCTTTTAACGTATTTGAATCTTAAAAGTGGATAAGACTATGAAATAGACAAGTTTTTAGAGCCTAAACCTCTAAGTATATATGAGAATACTCCGACAAAAAGCAGTAAAATATATAAGTGCATGAAATTTCAATTTAATTGAATATAAGAAGTATTAGATAAAATAAAAGGTGAACTTAGTTTGGGTACTCAAATTTTCGATATGGACGAATTGGAAGTAAGGGCTCAAATTGATAGAGTTATGAGACGCACTGATAAGTTCTTTTTAATGGAAGATGGTAAGAGAGTTCGCCTAAATGAAGTTATAAAAGTTAAAGAGTTCACTGCTATACTTGGCTTAATTATTGCTTATAGTGCAGGAAGTTTTATGACAATAGATCGTTTAGATCTTGAAGGAATGTACCCTGTTAGACAAAAAAGAATTATCAATCGGCTTGATTGTTATAGTGGTCAAGTAAGCAGCGCTTTAATGCTTGAATTACTTCAGCTGAGAGATAAAACGCAGCTTAGTAAGTATGATTTGATTTCACACATACAAAATAAGTATTTCAAAAACAAACCTGTAGGTACCAGAGATATAACAGAATCTTTGAATCGTATGTTAAGAAAAACAATGAATGATTATTTCTTCTTTGAAAATAAATATTTTAGAAGAACACCATTTGAACTTAGAATGATTGAAGTTCCAGCAAGAATACCTTATGAAGTAGTAAAAATAAGCGTTAATAACGTCATTCAATTATAATAAGTTTGTATTATTTTTAAAGTTAGGTGGGATAATTCTTATCTCTAGTTTTATTAGAATTTTCAAACAAAAATGTTTTATTGTGATTTTTTAGCATGTTATCTATGCCAGAGGAAACTTGGAAATGTACTATTGAAGTCATCTCTTCAGAAACAGAAGTAAAACAAGTAGAGTTTGAATTTATAGATTATGATGCCATTGTGAAAAAATCTTTACTTCTCAAACCAAATTATTTTTCTGAGCTTGTTCAAAAAGCTAATGCCTATGAAAATTATCACCTTTCAGGTGGACTAGTTAAAATAATTAATCCTGATGGAGAGGACTTTTCGTCTCATAATTTCTATGCAATACTAGGCGCTGAAAAAAACAATCTGTTGTTTGGAATACTCATTGGAGAAGTTGATGAGAATCATTACAAAATGGTTGGTTTTCATCCTAAAGAGTTACTATTGCAAGCTAAAAATGATACTAAAATTCTGAAATCTCTCCCTGTACTCTTACTCGAAAATATAGACATGTGGCAACATGTCAGCATTATAGGACCTTCTGTTAAGCAGAACTAATCTAAGTAGAATTTCGACTTACTTTATTTGTTGAACTAAATCGATACGCTGTTGAACTACTAATTGTGTCAATTTTTGAATAGGTCTAACAATTAACCATACTGATTCTGGGCGGCTCTCTAATTTCAATCTCTCATCTTCTAAGTGATTTTCTATCTGTTGGGAGTTTAAAAGTGAAAGAAGATCGTTACGAGCATTCAAACAGCTTCCTGTCATGATATGATCTGCGCTCTTATCTGAGTTAATTGCCCCTGCATCAATCATCAATTTTATTATATCTCTTTTATCTAAACGCTCTTCGGAAACTAAATCTGATTTGTTGATGAATGCTACTACAGGAATTTTTTGACCGAATTTGCCTCCAGTTTTCTCCTTAGCTTCCTTTATTATTCTTTCATTAGCTTTCAAAGATATTTTTTCATAATTCAGGAATAATAAAATAGCATCTGCACCTTTCATAACTATGTCAGTTTGAACTTTATGACGTTCTTCTCCAGGTGTTGTCCATAATTGATAACGTAATCTGTCAAATCTTCTTCCCTTAAAAGAAGGCGTTTGGAAAACACCTTGATCGAAAAAGATCGTTCGACCAGACACATCTTGGATTTTTGTTAAAGAAGAAACAATTGTTTCAGGATTCTCCAGTCTCCTTAGTGCATTAAACACAGTTAGCATACTTGTTTTTCCAGCCATTGAAGGTCCAAAAAGCACTATTTTGAAGGTTGGTTTTCCTTCGCGGTCTACTGTAAATATGTCAGAGAGTTCTAATTGGCTCATATATTAGATTAATCTGTTTTTAATATTAAAGTATTCCCAATTAAAGAAAAACGGAAAAGTTAGAGAAAAAATCTAGAACTATTTTTTGAGTTTTTGTCGGGTTAATACAACTGATACTAATGCAATAATCGACAGACTACCCAATAAATAATAACTAGAAACACGACTAGTCTCCGTAGTATAACCTTCGATAGTGAAATTGTCTGAATTGGGTGATCTAACTGTTCTTCCTGCGTATTTGAAACTAATCGTTACATAATAATCACCAGTTAAGTAATCAGATAAATCTGTTATATCACTTTCCCAGAGATCTTCTGAAGATTTGTAAGATATGTCAAAAGTAGCTTCAACACTATCCGTTATGACACTAAACAGTATAAGCATTACTTCTGTATTTTGAGTAAACGTATCCCAACCATAAAGTTGACTGTAAGTTGCTGATACTGTTACTTGAATACTGGAAACTGAAATCATGGTTACTATCGGCTTAAAGACTTCAAGAATGTGTTGAATTGTTATAATACCTAGATTTTGAATCCCATATTGATAATCACCTGAAGCAATTATTTTTACTATGAAATCTCCTTCAGGCAATTCTTGTAGAACTAAAGCTCCATGCCAATGATCTATTGAAGAGTAGTTTAGAGCATATCGTATATGCTCTTCTTCAGTATCAGAAACAATCAGTGCAATATTAACATCGATACCACTTAAATCCGTAATTTCCGTACTATTCTCGTCTACAATGTATATACTTCCACAAGTATAGGACCAGTTGTTGGTGATGTAATTCGAATCGAAATCAAGAATAAATAGTGGATGTCCAATATCTATAGAATAATCTAAATATTCAGTATAACCCACTCCCCATTGGTCATCAAAAGCGATGATTGGTGTAGTTGCGCTTACAATGCTTGTTATTATATATGCTTCATCAATGGACGATCCATTAACCATAATTTCTATTAAACCATCTTGAATTTCTTGTTTAACATGCCATCCATTAATGTCATGTACAGCTACAGAAATACCTATAGAGTAAGTAGTGGAATCTTCTATTTCAAACATAAGGTAGTTTGGAGGGGAATTGAGTTTTAAAATATGGAATCCATAGAGTCTATGCATAACACCTGTTGAATCATATGGATACAAGGATGTTTCATCAAAAACAGCTATAGAAATATCTAGATTGATAAAACCATACAAACCATCATTGAAAGATGGATTATCTATTGTTAATGCTACAATCCAATTCAGATAAACAGTATTAAAATCTACCAAATAACCTGCTTGTTCTAGAGCATCTTCAACACCTATTGCACTATCATCTGCTTCATCTACTAAGTAATTGATAGCTCCATAGCCATATTTTTCTGCTATATAAAATACGAACAGATAAGCAGAACCGTAATCAATTCTAACATCTTTTTCACCTTCACTATCATAATTCCAATTTAAAAGGGCATTCTCTGGATTGTAAACAAAGTAATCTTCAACAAAATATGTTAAATTAGAAGTTTCTAGAGTACCTGTTATATAAGCTGCGAATTCCGCACAGCCTTCATCTATCCACCAATGCTCATCCGTATCGTGATTATAATGTATTAGATGTTGGAATTCATGTGCTAGCACTCGAAAACCTTGTGTGTATTCTACGTAAATCATCTCTCTTCTATTAGAATCTGGTCCATTAAATTCATTTAATGGATCAAAATATCCTGCAACATATCCTCCTAAGGAAGTTAGAAAAATTGTGACATGAGGGTCACCATCAATATCACCTAAAATACCGTCAACATCGCCAAAGAAGTGAATTTCATTAGGGTAGATGTTATTTTCGAATTCATCTCTCCAATCTTCAGCAAGGTCTTCAGTGATAGCTAATCCTTTTTCATCTATTTTTGCATTAGAAACATAAACGTATGAATTATTACCTATTGCCAAGAGTGTGGCTCTTACCTGAATTTTCTCATAAGGATATTCAGAAAAGTCCTCTATGATCCAAAAATCTACTTCTTCATATTTCTCAGCATCTTCTTTTATTTCGTCAATACTTAAATTAGAAGTTAAAATTTCATCTTCTTGGTTCTCTTTTTGTTCATTAAATTGAGATTTCAGAATTTGAGTTGGGTTGGTAGGATCTAGTTCAAAAAACTTCTCAGAAGATAAACTTGGAGGGTTAAATTTTTGAGAAGATTCACTCATAGAGTTTATATCATCTGTTATTATGCTACCCTTTATTGTAAAAATTGGAGTTAAACCAATTATCATCAGTGTAACTAATGCTATTCTAGTTCGGTATTTCATATAATTCCCCTTTAAATATTCTTGACTATTTAGGATTTTAAATGTATTTGAACTACCACTACCTAAAGGCGGTGGATTCTTGTTTCTTCGACGATTGCTTTCTTATAGAAAGTCTAACACCATCTCCACAAGCGTAACTTCCCGTCGTCCCAACGGTAGGGATAATAGTGATATTATTAGTTTGAAGGATTTTGAGTCCTTCTTTTAGAAGGTTTTTTGAAGCATTAACATCTCTTTCATGAACTGTTGAGCATTTTTCACATATCCATTCGCGATCTGATAGTTGGAGTTCTAGATTCTTCCAACCACAGTGAGAACATAGTTTACTAGAAGGGAAAAACCGTTCCACTAGTACAAGATGTCGTCCGTTTCGTTCTATTTTATATCGCAATGTTGATACGAATTGTGCCCAAGAAAAGTCTAAAGTGACGGATTTACTGATTCCTTTATTGAATTGTTGCATCCCTTGAATGTTTAAATGTTCTAAAATAATTGCATCATACTCTTGAGCAAAACAAGTAGTTAATTTATGTAACCAATCATTTTTTCGGTTCGAGATTGTGTCATATTTTCGGGCTAATCGAAGTTGAGATTTCTTACGATTCGATGAACCTTTCTTCTTTCGGGAAAGTCTGCGATGTAAGCGTTTAAGGCGGTTTTCTTCGCTTCGATAAAAACGAGGGTTGTTCATCTTTATTCTTTCAGAAATCAAAAAATAGGGGGCGGACATATCGAAAGCTTCAATTTTTGATTGTTTAATTATCTTTTTCTGAGAAATATCTATGTCACATTCTACAAGTAACGAGATAAAATATTTACCGCTCTTGGTTTTCGAGACAGTAACGTGTTTGATTGGTTCGGTGATGACTTGTTCATTTCGATACTTGACCCAGGTGTTTATTTTAGGTAATTTTATCCGTTTTGTTTCAAAATCAATTTTGATGTTGTTATTGGTGTTATATGTGGTATAACTCTGTTTATTTTTTTGGGATTTGAAGTTAGGGTATCCTATCTTTCGCGTGTTTTTCAGCCCATCAAAGAATTTTTGAAAAGCGGTGTTCAGATTTCGAGTCACAGATTGAAGAGCTTTGCTATCTACTTCTTTTAAGAAAGGAAACAACACTTTGTATTCTTTTTCCGTTTTGTATTTGTACGTGTATAGTTTTTCCTTATCGTGTTTGAGCTGTTGATACACTCTTTTTCGTTCATTAAGCATCTGATTCCATAGAAAACGACAGCAACCAAATGTTTTTGTTAATAGTGCTTGTTGTTCTTGGTTAGGATATATACGGAACTTATAAGCGTAATTAATCCTCACGTTCAAGTTTCCCCCGTTGAGCTTCTATATATTGATTAAGTCTATCAATAGAAACATTTCCTGTAGTAGCAATAAAATAGTTAGGACTCCAGAAATGGTCTCCCCATAATTTATTACTCAAAAACTTCCCATACTTTTTCCTTAAAAACCGAGAAGTATGCCCTTTAATGGAATTAATATATTTTGGTATATCTAGATTTGGCTTAGCTGATATTAATAACTGAGCATGTTCAATTCCACATTCAATTGCTAATACCTCAACATCAAAAGTTTGACTTAATTCTTTCACTTTATCTTTGAAATCTTCAATAATTCCAATATCCTCTAAGAAGACCTTTTGTCGATATTTTACAACGAATATCAAATGGTAGTTAAGCGAATAGACACGATGTGCTTCTTTTCGATATTTCATATTTAGTTCCCTTACATAAATGGCTACTAATATTATTATATACCCATACCATATAAGTATATGTGTTCCCATCCATGCCTTAAAGTATATGGCTTTGTACTTATTTGTAAATTTCCGAAAAATGTTACACTATCCAGCTTTTGATAATTGGATAAAGTAGTGACACTAAGTAATTTAGCAGTAGTAATATTGCAGATAGTATTATTAATGAAAGAGCTGATAAGTTTCTTTTAACATGACGATTTGCACTTCTTAGTTCTTTTCCCCAGTAAGTCTGATCTTCGCGTTTAAATTCCCAGTATTCCAGATAGTCCTCCTCATCCGCTTCTGGATCACAAATTATTCTTATTTTGTCTTTTATTTCTTTATCTGAATCCATTTTTCCAAAAACTTCAATCAGGATAGAAACAGCTTTCTTTGGTGGATTTTTGAAAACTTGTCTTACAATAACTACATTATTTCCTGTATCTATTGTTGATGGTAATTTCTTATCGTTTATATGAATAAAAATACTTTCTCCATTTACAGCGCTAGGTTCAAATTTAACTCTGATTTGAAAATTCGATGGGGCAACTGATTGGTCATCTGGCTCGACAATTCTCATCTTTGGTGGAATGTGATACCTACTTAAACCTCCCATACATCCGCCAAGAACGAGAAAAATTCCTGGAATATAGAGTAATGATTTAGTGAAAAAATCAACTCCTGAATATTGACTAACATCAAGTATTATCCAGATGATTATTTCTGTGACTAATATAATACCCCCCCATTTTAGTTGGAAAAACGCCATTCTTTTAGCTTTCTGTTTTAATGTCAAAGTTAAGAAATCAATTTCTTCTTTTTTCTCATTTTCCCCTCTTTTACGGAAACTAAATTTCATATTAATCACTAACTATGTACTTAAACAGAGCAAAAGCGTAATACACCATTAAAATGGATAAGTGAACTCCAAAGAATGCTCCAGCGATAGAATCATATGTTTCTATAGGTATCCATCTAGCTGCCGCATAGACAAAAATGGCACCTCCGCCAAATAGCAAGGCAGAAGAAACAGCTAGAGCTGTTATCATCTTGAGAACAACCATATCGAATAATTTGTCTGGTTTCTTTGCTGTTTTTGTTTCTTCTATATCATATTCTTCTTCATCGTTCAATTACAACACCTAAATGTAAATTATTTGATGGATTTTATCACCAGAATCAACTGTATTGTTTTAGTGTTCTGCTTTCTTTCACATAATCTTGTAATTATTAAGGTTTATTTATTTCCAATTTCATTCTTGTTCAAGAAAGATTTTTCCTTTCTCTTGAACTTTTATTTTTACTTCCTCTTCAACAGTCATTATTTCAGTAATATGTCTAGGTAGCTGCATTGAACCATATCTGTCTAGATAAACACTATTAAGATCTCGTAGAGTTCTAAGATTTTTTGAATAAGAAAATCCAGATATTCGACCATCAACGATTTGAATTATTCTGTCACTTGTTTTTGCAACATCAAAATCGTGGGTTACCATAATAGCAGTTATACCGATTGTTTCATTCAAGTGACGGAAATATCTCATCAGTTCTTTAGCTGTTTTAGTATCAAGTTCTCCAGTAGGCTCATCAGCTAAAAGTAATGCTGGTGAATGAGCAAGGGCACATGCTAGTCCAGCTCGTTGCACTTGACCTCCTGATAGTTGCATGGGTTTGTGATGACTCCATCTCTCTAGACCAACGTCTACAAAGAGTTCTTTAATTCTCTTTTTTCTTTCTTCTAAAGGTAAACCAAGTAACCTTAATTGGATATCTACATTTTCTTCAATTGTGATTTCGAATATTAAATTACGATTCGGTAATTGCCATAATGTGCCAACTTTATGTCTGCGATAAAGACTTCGGCCATATCCTGATAATTTGTCTAATCTAGAATCTCCAACCTTGACAAATCCAGCTGTAGGATCTAACATCCCCGCAAGTATAAGCATAAGTGTTGTTTTTCCACTTCCTGAAGGACCAATTATTGATATAAATTCTCCTTTGTCAACAACTAATTCTATTCCCCTTAATGCTGGGACTCCAGTTTGATTCCTTTTTGTTTGATAGATTTTCATTAAATCTCTAATTTCTATAAATGTCATTTTTTCTACCTATGCTGATTGTCTTAATTCACTACCAATCTCTTTCTTAACAGTACTGAATACTGGTATTATAGCACCTATTGCTGCTGCTAAAACTAATATAGACACTGATAAAATAATCCACGAAACTGGATAGATCATAGTGAATGATGGAATGGTTCTATTTACAGATAGTACTCCCATTAGCATTGAAGAGGAGATGAAACCTGTAATTATTCCGATTATCATCGAGAAGAATAATAATGCAAAATACATTGTTATGTATAATTTTAATAATTGACGTGTAGAAATACCAATAGCTTTCATAGTTGCAATTTCTTTTGATCTTTCAATGAGCTGAATCGCTGCAAAAAGTGTCAGAATTATAGCATTTATGGCAAATGACATAAGCATGGTTGAGTTAATAGCTGAGAAGAGAATAGCATATCTTGGTGTATCTGGTTTTACAAATAATTGGCTTTCTACATCATAAACATTAGTTCCACCAATACCTCTTAAAAAAGAAGCAGTTTTGGCTATATCATATCCTTCTTCTACATTTATGAATAAGAAATTTTGAATTGAATAAGGAGTAACTTTGATTGAGTTTAAGTTATTTATAGAAGTAACAAAGTGGTAGTAAATTGATGAAGCATCCTCTTCAGCTTCATATCTGATGAAAGCAGGCCAGAACTTGTAATCATTTACTAAATTTACAGTCAAATTAGATTGCCCAACGTAACTTCCTGTTTCCGCCATATTTTTTTCTCCAAAAGATTTGTATGTGAGGTTAAATGGTTGTCCAATTTTATGATCTAAGGCCAGGAGTTCATCTTGTTGGCCTAGCACTGAGAATCCTGTGTTTTCTAATTGCGATAACATTGTATCAAGTGAATCATCTGCAAAATCTTCTCTGAAAAATCCAGTTTCGGCATATGTGCTTGTATCTATAAAGAGTACAGAATAAATTATACCAAAAGCTCCAGAAACATCTCTAAGATTTACAAATCTTACTATGGATGTACTTTTCACTTCTTCTAAGTTGGTAATATAATTAATAAGATATTGGCTTTCTACCGGGAAACCTCTAATAACAATGTCACTTCCAATATCATAATATGCACCTTGTTCATTAAAAACTTGGAAGGTTGCAGGTACTACTATACTATTGATAACTATTGAAAATGAAAGACTTAGTATCATTGAGGATCTGACAAAACTACTTTTGTATCTGAAGAGATCTTTCAAACTTAATGATATTATGTCTTTTTTAAGTTTTTTGGCAATAAAGTTCATAGATTGTGCAAACCAAGGCAAGAACCTTTGAAAAACAAGTATAAGACCAAAAAGTGTTATAATTACAGCTGGTATACCAGATCGGAAGAGCACACGTCTGAACTCCAGTCACGTGGCCTTATCTC
>BPTO01000095.1 GCA_023705985.1 Candidatus Heimdallarchaeota archaeon
CATTTCTACTTTATGAAATGTTTGAAATGTTTCGCTTATTTCACTTACTGCCATTCATATCACCTATGATAATCTTAGAGGTATTCTCATTCTACCTAGGGATCGGTTTACTCCTCTGAAAACTCCGAAGCGTTTAATCATCATCAGTCCTACGAGAGGTAAAAGTCCCACCATCATTCGCTGTGGTATGAACTTTATTACATTCGCACTTTCAATGTATATCCCCGTGTAATAACTGAGTAATTCTCTCCCAAAAACGAAACTGCCTCGTTGTGTAAACACTTTTGTAAGTCCCCCAGCTGTGGTTCCAGCTAAATATAATGGTACTCCCCCAGCTGCTATTGTCAACAATGGTAATTTCATTCTTCTCAAACCAGCTGAGATTCTTCGTCTCACCTTCGCTGGAGTCTTATATCTTCTGTGACCTTTCGTTGTCACGTACGCCTTTCCCCCACGTTCTACTATGGAGTATTTTTTAGGGAGATAAGGTAATCCTACTACTTTTGTGGTTTTTTCTGCCATATCTTTTACCTAAGCTATACATCTAATAGACTATATAAAAACTTTTCCAGTGGAAATGAAGGTCAAAGGAAATGCAACCACCATGCGCCCCGAAGTGCTGTAAGATATCATCCGCTATCCTTCGCCTTACATGTTGTGTTTATTGTTCCTAATATCCCGTTGTCTTACCACTGCTAGAAGAACCGAGTTTAGGCATATCTCCTTTTTGTCTACTGTTCCACCACATAAGACCAGCTTTAACAATATCCCAGTTACCGTCTTTATCTTGTAACTGTGTAACATCGAAAGGTAGTCCACCAGCTTGTCCAGTTGCTGTGGCTTGAAATTGTGTAACAAAGTTATGTAGAGCTTCTTGATTTTCTTTCTTATTAGCCATCTCGATAATGGCAGCTTTGACGATATCTTTCATCTGAGTAAGAGACTCTTCCTGTTGTTTAATCATATCAGCTTCAGAGATTTGTTCTTCCTCAACAGCTATAAGATCATAAATCAAGTTGAACTTTTCTTTGTACTTACTCAGTTCATCTGAATAACTCTCGAATTCTTGTAGTTTTATGCTCATTAAATTTACATTTTTCTCTAGTTTTGCAAACCTTTCCTTAATTCTTTTTAATTTTCCCATGATAATTAACACTATACGTAACCTTTATTAAACCTTTTGTCTAATTGTTATATGAAAAGTACCTACCTATACCCCTTTGTTTCCGAGAAAAATTAAAATCTTCTCTAAAGAAAGAAAAAAAAGAGACAAAAAAAAGAAAGAAAGAAAATACTGTCCGCTAAGTACGTACGTTTCTTGCTTGGTTTACTTTGACGATATCAGTAAAATACCAAGCAAAGCTTTATTAATCAATCATTACTCTTTTCTTTCAAATTCTCCTTTTCCAAAACAGTAAAAACTATTTTGTAACGGTCATTAAGGATCGTCATCCTTTCCCGTATCCATGTCGACCTCTCACGGCTAGAAGGGAGCACATAGTTCACACCAATATGTCCAAAAATGAAAGTCATATGAATAAAATTAGGAAGGTGAAATAACCTTTCATTTACCTTAGACTTGGTGTTTAGCTCAAGCAGGTGATTGACACTAACGCCCGCCTTTCGGTCAGTACACGAGTCAGTTATCAACATGGTAAGCTCTTATTCTCTTAACTAGTTCTTAAAAGTATTGTAAATGTAAACTACTTTACAAATACACTATTTCTTAAAAAAGAAGAAAAAAAATTATTAATAGCCTATTCCAATAATTATAATTCTCTGGAAAATATAGATTTTAATGGCAAAATCTCTTGTATTACTATCCCAAAAAAAGAACATTCCTAATCTAAATTTATAGTGGAAGTCGTCTTTAATACAAACAATATATGGTTTCATAGTTTTATCACCTCAATACCAGTAATTTACTATAAAGCTCGTCCATTTCATCTATGTAGTGGTCTTTAGCTAGCTCTTGAGCTTTTAGTTGAATTTCTTGAAGTCTTTCAACTATTAACAAATATGTTACTTTTGTTTTTCTAATAAAATATTCTCCTTCTACTTCTATTAGCTCTCTTCTTGCCTCTTCCAGTTCACCATTCATGTTTATCACCTCTTGAAAAACGCTCGTAAATTCTCCAGATTAGGGTACCAATAAGGAGTCCAAGTATCAGACCGATAACAACCTGTACAAATATCCCGCTCGGCGATGTTAAATATTCAAGCCATTCCGCTTCGTTCATTTACTCACCTCATATTCTATTCCTTTTATTTCTATCTTTACTGTGCTGAATGGTAGAGAAATTACTTTGCCCATTGAATGGACTATTATGTTTGTATCTGAGATATTCAGAATTTTTGCTGTAGGTAATGTCTCAGAAAGATAGATGTGTCCCGATGCATCTAAATGCTCTACGTATATATCTACTGTTTTACCTATCAAATGTTTCATTTAATCACCTCATCATATTTTAACAATTCCTTGATGTAAAATCTTATCGCACTACGGACAAAAGAACTCCTACTGACATGATAACCATCTGCTACCATTTCTTGAAGTTCTTTAATTAGTCTCTTGCTCATCTTGCAAGAAATACATTCCATGACTTGTTTTTCAGGAGTTGGTTCTTTTGGATCCTTCCACCTTCTATTATTAAAATGGTTTATTTTCTCTTTCATTCTATCACCTTCTTATGATATTTTAGTTTTCCTAGGGGTAACCTTTCTATCCTGAAATCTTCTTTTATATGTCGGCTTAAAGGTCTTCCACAGATATATTCTATAGCTTCTTTACAATGTTCCTCACTTGCGAAAATTCCCTCAAGTGTGTAAGAAACTCCCAAATATCTTAATAGATACAACATCATCTTATACACCTACAATTCTGATGACCGCGTACTCTAGTCCTGAGCGTACTTTTAAATCTATAACCCTCGTCTCCTGATTTACCGCATGCACATGTCCACGTACTTACATAATCTCTTTTTGGTAAAGATTCTTGACTTGTGTGTTGATCTATTATGTAAACGTCTTGATACTCTGGAAACCACTCGTCTAATGTTTCTTGCATCTTATAACTCTCCTTCCTTTTCTAATGGACAAGCCAAGCTCTCACCGCGCGGACAAAGGTCACAATCAATATCAGGATTTGGACATAGTTCCTCGTCTTCTGATAACTCACCTTCAGTTATACTACTCTTATCCTCAAGGTCATTTCTAATTAGTTTAATCAGATAGATCTGTTCTATCGGTAAGATTCTAAATTGTGGTTTTGTCACACATTCTTTTAGATATTCTAATAATAGCTTTTTAGATTCTGTTGTTAAATCAAACACTGTGTCTGTCTCAATTTTTCCCATTTTATTTCACCTATTATATTACCAGAGTAATACTATAAAAACCCTTCGTTTTTCTCGCATGACAGCGGAAGGTTTATTAATTGTGCGGAGAGAATTATCTTACAATGACTGAACTTAATAGTAAAATGAATGAAGTAATAACGAAAGTACTTAATATCTCTAAGAGAGTGAAAGCACTAGAAGAACTACTTTTTGAAGCTGACCATAAAATACCCGCACTATCCCAGAGAATAGGAGCAGTAGAAGAACAAGCGGTCCTTAATAACGACTTTGACAATGCAACTATTGAACACCTTGAAAAATTAAGAGGAAGAGTGAAAGCTTTAGAGGAACAAAACACCTTTAAAAGAGTAGGAGCTTTAGAAGAAGCACACGGACAATTCGCAGAACTATTAGCTAAAACAAGAGCAGAACTACACAGCTTAGAACAGAAAGAACCTTCTACCGACGTACCGATTTTTCTATCTTCTGATCACAACTTACTTATGAGGATAGCTGATTATTTAGGAGAATCTGTCAAAGAAGTTATAGAGGTTACAACAGAAGAAGCTGAAGGACTTGATGAAGAGATTCTTGACGTTGAAGATCTCCCTGTGATTGAAGAAATCTCCGAAGAGACTCTTAAGAAACTTGACGAGGTTATTGACTGATGCCTAAACTACCTAAAAAGAAGACTATGGTCGAAACAATCGCCCGTGTCGAAGGATACGCTACTAAATTAGAAGCTGCTGGAAATATATCCATTAAGAAGTACATAACAGTCAAACAACAGCTGAAAATACTAAAAGACGCAATCGAGAAATAACCTCTATACTTTCCTATAACTGGTAACTTAATCTTTTAACTCCGTTAGTTTATGGAGTTGCACTCTTTTTTTAGAAGTGCAGAAACAACTGAATAAATGAAAAGGTGAAATAATGACAGAAGAACCAGATGAAATAGAATTAGCAGAACTATTAAAAGGGATGTTTTATAGTAGTTATGGTAAGATACTTCACAGCTACTATGATTATAGTGGAGAAGCAGAACAATTAAAACTTAACGAAATTAACAGAATACTTAAGGAACATGAGAAAAGGTGAAATAATGTTCGATAAAAGAATGACAGAAAAATTCAATATTTATAGATTAAGGAGAATGCTTAAAAAGAAACAAGCTACTGGTTTAATCTGGGATAAATTTCCTATTAAGGATAGAATTAAGATCCTTGAGGCAAACATGAAATACTTGAGAGCTATAGCTAACGCCATCTCCCGCCAAGTGAGAATTTTGAAAGATGAAGGTGATTGAAATGGTAAAATATGAGATTGATGGAAAAGTTGTAAGGGAATTATCACATTATTTATACTCTCGTAACTATGGCTATGAGTATGCTTCCGCCGATGATTTCCAGAGATTTATTAAAGATTTTTTTAAACTCAAAGATAAAGGGATGAAATTTAATGAAGGTGATTGAATGAGCAAACATAGAGGAAAAGGAATAGGTAGAATAAAAACTGTTGATTTTGATTGGGAACAAGAGCTTAAGAAGAAGATTGGACAGATTTTTCAAATACTTCTTAAAACTTACAAATTAGGTCGTGAAGTAGGATATGAAGTATGTAAGGAAGAAGGTAAGAAAGACAAGGAAGTGGAAAAATGAGAATGAAGAAATTCAAAAAGAAATTAAGAAAGATGGCTCTTAAAGGAACGTTTGTTTTACGTGTACCTACCGATGAAGGTTTGAAGAAACTTAAAGTAATAATGGTGAAAGAAAAATGAAAATTGACAAAAAGAAATTAAGAGAATGGATCTATGAAGTAAGTAATTATATTGACAGAGAAAATTCTTCTTGTCGTTATAGCTGTGACGATTTGCAAAAACTCGCTCAAAAGATATTTGACGACGAGTACCCGATGTATTAATGCTTTAACCAAACGGTTTATTTGGGGGTACTTGCAATAAGGTTATCCTTCTTGTTAAGGTGAAAAGAAATGATTAGATATTACAAAGGTGTCCAAATGCTTGTAAGACTTACTTCTATGTCAAAAATGAAAACAGCCTTATATGAAACATTAGAAAGTGGACAACTGGGAAAAACTGGTACTCGACATATTATCCCAGTAAGGCTTTGTCATAGAAATAGAAAGAGGTGAAACAACAATGAATAAAGAAAGTAAAATATTTTTCCTACAATTTTTAAAAAGTTCTTTAGAACAAATTGACGGAGAAGATTATGTTTTACTTAAAGATAAGTCTTTAGAGTATTTGATAGAACTGATAGAAAAGGATATTAAAGAGGTGAAAAAAACATGAGCAAAATAATATGTAAGATATTTGGACATAAATATAGAATGTTTGTAAACGCAGAAGATAACCACATCTTAATGGTCTGTTTACGGTGTTTGAAAAACGGTATACTTAAACGATATGAGGTGAAAACATCCGATACAGAAGAAACTTACATAATTTAAAGAGGTGAAAAGAAATGAGCACAAACGAACACCCATACAAAAACTATAATGAACACAAAGAAAAAATAGAAGCAATGATAATAGAGGACTAATATTCCTCTAACTCTACTAATTCTATTTCTTCCTCTTCCTCATATTTTATTTTAACTATAATTTTATAACAGTTTACGATAATTCCATCCCCATAAAGATTTTCACCTAAAAGACTCCCCTTCATTACCCAAATAGGTGAGTCATAATCCCATAATTCTATAACTTGTTGGTCATCAATATATTGAGCTGCATGGAGACCATCATATTTAATTAACCATTTTCCTTTAATAAAACAAGGTTCGGCATAATCTTCTAGTCCATTGTCCTCAATTACTTCTATCACTTCATCTTCGTCATCAAATGGTTGTTCGTAATCTTTCCAATCAACCGAATATTTTTCTATTAGGGGGTTAATTTCAGACGCTCTAAAATAAATATCATATCCGTATTCTTCCCATAAATCATCTTGAATTTTTTTAAGGCTCATCTCTAATATTCCTCTTCCCAGTACTCTTCTTCCTCTTCTTCCCCGAACATTTCGTTGACAAGAGCAGATCCTATTTCATAACCTATTTGATTAAAGATTATATCTACAACTTTATTTCCTAAAGGTTCTGTTCTAAAACTATATTCTGGTTTACTTCTAGCTATTACAGCTTCTCCCACTTCAAAAGCTACTGAGGAAACTAACATGTGTCCTGATTTATTAGGTTTAATCATTCCTATAGGAATACTTCCTATCATATGTCGAATTGTCCACCTATCGAAAGCTGTTTTTGTTTCAGGTCTTGCATCTCTTTCTAAATCTTCCTTGTTTATCCTCATAAGTTTGTTGTACCAGATTTTTTGTCTTAGTGCTGTATATCTCTCTATCAATCCCATTATTGGATTACTCCATGAAATTAAATTTTATAACTATCTCTGAATTATCTGTGCTGATATTAGTAACTTTTAAGAGTATATCTGTTGAGGGTTTTAAATGCCAATCACTACTTGAAACCCTATCTCCTGAACCAGTAAATTTACCTGCAGAACCTAAAAGATTAACTGAAAGAATATCTGTTCCCAAGACATTAATTGTTGGTGTATGGTAAACTAACTGGTCTGTCGTTTCTGTACTTTCGCGGTGTCTATTGAAACCTTCGACAGCTTCCCCATCTTCATTATATGTTGTCCCCTCTATCACTTCTATCTTGCATTCACCATCCGACTGTACTATATAACCAAAATGACATTTAGTCGTTGCGTGAGGCATTATTCTCAGATAAACAACAGCTGTTGTAGCTACAGCACTAAATAGATGACTTGCTACATATTGCTTTTCTTGGTGTAATTTGTAAGTGTCTAAATCTGTTACTACGATTGTTTTAGTTATTGTGTCACTTCTTAACCTATCCCAAGTTATGCCGTTGAAACCAGTAAGATGAGAAACTACTCTTAAAGGATAATAAGAGGTAGTTATGGCGTCAGCAGTGAGAGCAATACATGGCAGAGGAAAACTAGACAAGTCACTTACACGCCCGTACAGCTCTGATTTGGTAATTAGCCCTTTTTTTCCGTTGATGTTGTCTAGAATAGTGTTAAGTAATTCTACATCAGCTATATCTGTACCATCAGTAATTTTAACACTTTGCTCAGTAGGATGGACAACCCTCAGAGGATCGCCGTCAATAGTAACATCTTTACCATCGTGACTGAATATTCTTTCTGGCATTTACTCACCTAATTAATAGTTGCGTAGATTACTACTGTTAAAGTATTACCACTTCCAACAGTGGTAACAAGAATTTTAATTTGTTGGCAAGATCTATCTTCTATAGCATCCCAACCATCCGCATTTACCCCAGTCTCTATAAGTATTGTATGGAAGCTTGTTCCAATATTAGTTGCTTGTAATTTGATATCAACAACGTCCGTAGTTCCCACTGTTCTGTGTACCTGCATGGTGAAGTCTTGAGCTCCTTCCATACGGTAAGTTCTCAGATCTATTGTTGTCTCTTCTGCATCTGCATCAAAATCAGCAGCTGTTATCCTTAAAATATTCTTAGCTACTTTAATTACTGTCACTGTTCCTTCGTAAACCATCTTAACTCAACCTATATCCTTCAACAACTGCACGAAATCTTGTCGCACCAGTCATATCATCTTGACCGTAGAAGTCAAATTTCTTCTTACCTTCTACTTGTTCCATCTGCAAACCTAATCCACCGGGAGTTAATTTGGTAAAATCAAGTGTACAATGGAAGGTTCTGATATTATCATCATCTTCATAGGTGATAACTTCTCCAATAGTGTATAAATCCACTATGTTTTTGAAAGTAAATATCACTTTTCCACCAAATCTCAACTGTAATCCAGTCCATCCGGGTTCAGTAGCTACTAAAATAGCTGCGTCGCTCACTGTGTAGATTAGTCTCACCCTCGCTATATAGTCAAAAGTTTTAACTGTAGCAACAGCTGCTGGCGTACTTAGGTCTACATCTAAATCTATTTCATCTATTATAGTCTTATAATAGAACTCCATTTCTCCTTCTTTTTCTTTACCCATTTTTATCACTTCTCCTTTTGTTTACGTATACTAGTATACTATTTATTGTCATAAGCTTTTTGACACTTATCAATCTTTAATATTTCTACCTCGCTTTTTAGATCTCCAAAAGAGCTGCTTAGTTCTGCTATTGCTCTCTCAACCAACTCGTCACCATTAGCCTTTTTTGGTGTTCTGTCTCCATTGAGGAACTTTGCCCCAGTAGTGACTAAATAACCCCCTGTCAACAACATAAGTGCACTTAAAGCTTGTGACCACACTTCTCTCTGTCCCATTATTAAACCTGTTATTACACAACCCGTTAAACATATCACTACTATCCCCACGATTACATATGGGAACCTTGTCACTGTCCCCGCTATCCTTAATTTGTCACTCATTTTAACCATTCCTTTACCGCTGTCCACACAGTCCACGCTACAAACCTCATACCTTCTCTTGAGCTTGGAGCTGCTACGAACTCTAGAACTGTTAAATCGTGCTCTTCTTTGAACCATTTTTTTGATATACCCATAACCCAGTTGAAGGACTTTTCTATTGTATGTAATATCTGAGGTAGGAATAAATAGGTCACCTTGTAAATCTTATCTCCTTCTGTTATATCTTCTACTGTGATTATTCTACTCTCTCTTATCTTTATGAATGCGTCATATTCTCCCTGCGTCATCTTCTCAGTTTTTTTCCATTTGTGCTCTAACAAATACCAACCACTAATCCCACCAAAAAATAGAGCAGGTTTCATCAAGAAGGGCATCGTATAAGGTGCTAGTTCTTTATATATCCTTACTATCTGTTCATCTGCTATATCGAACTTCTCTATATCTTTCTTCTTTAACCCCATCATTTCTCCAATTGACGCCAGAAGTCCTTTATAGTCTGGCTTGCTATCTCCTTCACCACGTCCTTGAGTACTGTCAGCCACTCGCCCGATGAGTTCGGAAAGGTCTCTTGGGATGAGTCCTGCTTTGACAGCTGCTCTCCATTCTCCGAAGTCTTTAAAGTCTCTCCAGATGTTTGAAGGTCTTCCTGCCCCTTTGGGATTTCTGGAAGTTGGGTATTGTCCTGATCCTTCTTTTCTTCCTTCGAGTTCATTATATTCCTCATCTTCTTCAATTTCTCTATCATTATTAGATTCCATTCTTCTTCACTTCTCCTTTCTTCTTCTTCTTTCTTATCATTCATTCTTCTATTACTCCCACTATCTCGTTATGATATAAATTACTACTCTCAGTAAAAGCAGTTAATTTAATGTTTGGTTTGGCATTAGTGGATAATAAGCCTCGCACTTCAACAATGATTTGACCATCCACAGCTATATAATTTCTACGTAGAATTATTTTGTCTCCATCACCTAAAACGAAACCCCTTATACCTAATGTTTGAAAACTTTCTAGATAATCATCTATATCAGGTAAAATAACTGTCCCCGCTGTTGTTGGATTTATAAAGTTTTTATTTGTTCCCGTAGAAGCCAACTCTAGAAAAACATCAGTAACACTTATCCCCCCCGAATTGTCACCAGAAACAGCTTTTACAACTAATGTAAGAATTTTAAATAATTGTTGTTTTCCAGTAGTAATGTCAATATATATAGCTCCTGCCATTGTGTTCTTTTTTAATTGTTCCGCATATTTCCAAAACCACCAAGTCATCGTTCTTTAAACCCCGAAATTTCGATTGTTAAGTCATCACCGCAATAATTACTATAATTCGCAAAAAGTTTATTTTCTATAACTCTACTCATAGGTAATTCCTTTGCCCATTGAAACCTTCTAGCTGTAGAATATCCTTCCCCATCATAAAGAGGTTGTGGTTGTCCTATCTGTTGTTTATGGACACCTTCTACTAAAATATAAAAAGAGATTTCCATAGGGCCTAGATTATCCTCTTGAATATTAGCTGTCAAACTTCTTAAACTTCTACCATAACCTAGATTAAACTCTTTAAAACCACTACTATCATTCAAAACAGAAAAATTGTAGGAAAATGGTATTTTACGAGCCATTTTATACCATTCCCAAAGATTATTATTCTAGTTCCATGCCCAAGCGCTTAAACCTTCGGCTTCGTTAGACACTGCTTGTGCAGCTTTATCAGCTATAGTTACGTCGACAACTCCAACACCTAAAGCCTTGTAACAAGGTAGATAACGCCCTTGACCTGCCATAGCGACAGAGATAACAGTCCCGAGTGGAGCATCCCAAGCTGTCCCACAGAGAATTTCAAAGGGTTCGAGGTCTATAGAACTACAAGTAAATCTATAAGCAGCTAATAGTCCTTCTACAGTTGTGAAAGCATTAGGTACAGTTTCAGCAAAGACACCGACAAGTCTTTTAGCTTGACTTGTTAGACGGATAACATCTAATAGGTCAGTTCCCCACTCAGCATAAGTAGTTCCTGTTCCTACTCCAGCAGCTTCCCTACCAAAATCTCCATCGTAAAAGGTTTCAATAGTTCCATTGAGGAAGTGTTGTTTAACCTCTTCTGGGATAGTTGTAGCGTCAGTATAAACTAGTTCTATTCCAGCAGCTACGCCCTCGGTTTTATTGGTTATAGGTGCTATACTGAAAGTTATTCCTGCGTTGTCGATATTGTCAAAACCGCTTAAATCAGGTGACCAATCGTGCCAGACCTTGCGATGGTTGCTAGTTCCAGTAGCTAAGTCACCATCTGGAATAAGACCGCCACTTGCGATTAATATCCCATGTAATTTTAGATCCTTGCTTTCAATCTTGATAGTACACATAGCGTTTTGACCGTCAGTTGGTTTTGCGTCTATCACTACCTCATAGAAACCTAAGATTGTTTTTGCCCCTTTACGCAATTTTATCTCTGTAAAAGAGTTGTATGTATTAGCCACTTTAGCTGTCGCATAGAGCATTTCTACTTTATGAAATGTTTGAAATGTTTCGCTTATTTCACTTACTGCCATTTTTTACCATTTCCTGAAAGTTTTATTCTAGTTCCACGCCCAAGCTGATAGTCCTTCAGCTACATTAGTCATTGCTTGTGCAGCTTTATCAGCTATAGTTACGTCGACAACTCCAACACCTAAAGCCTTGTAACAAGGTAGATAACGCCCTTGACCTGCCATAGCGACAGAGATAACAGTCCCGAGTGGAGCATCCCAAGCTGTCCCACAGAGAATTTCAAAGGGTTCGAGGTCTATAGAACTACAAGTAAATCTATAAGCAGCTAATAGTCCTTCTACAGTTGTGAAAGCATTAGGTACAGTTTCAGCAAAGACACCGACAAGTCTTTTAGCTTGACTTGTTAGACGGATAACATCTAATAGGTCAGTTCCCCACTCAGCATAAGTAGTTCCTGTTCCTACTCCAGCAGCTTCCCTACCAAAATCTCCATCGTAAAAGGTTTCAATAGTTCCATTGAGGAAGTGTTGTTTAACCTCTTCTGGGATAGTTGTAGCGTCAGTATAAACTAGTTCTATTCCAGCTGCTACGCCCTCGGCTTTGCTAGTTATAGTTGTTATACTGAAAGTTATTCCCGCGTTGTCGATATTGTCAAATTGAGATAAATCTGGACTCCAAGCGTGCCAAATTTTTCTGTGGTTATTAGTTGTAGTAGCTGCTAAACCATCGGGAATAAGACCGCCCGAAGCGATTAATATCCCGTGGAGTTTTAGATCCTTGGACTCGATTTTGATAACACACATAGCGTTTTCTCCAACCGTCGGCTTCGCATCGATGATAACTTCGTAGAAACCCAGTATTGTTTTAGCCCCTTTACGCAGTTTTATCTCTGTAAAAGAGTTGTATGTATTAGCTACTTTAGCTGTCGCATAGAGCATTTCTACTTTATGAAATGTTTGAAATGTTTCGCTTATTTCACTTACTGCCATT
>BPTO01000096.1 GCA_023705985.1 Candidatus Heimdallarchaeota archaeon
TGATTGTCTTTTATATAATCCTGCATTTTGGTTGGTTAAATAATTTAACTTGAAATACTATTTAAAATGTTCAATAAATTAAAAAATACTGTTAACTAATTCTACAAACTCATCCATTTTTTCTGCTATTAAGCCTGTCGCTACTTGTTCTTTTAGGATATCATATTTTGTATCAGAGGCTATTTCATCTATGAACTGACTAAGTTTTTCCAAAGCTAAAAAGGATTTACCTTTGAAAACGTAACTAAAAATCAATTCTTTTAATTCTTTAATTATGATCGTATACTCTTTATGTTTAATACGTTCGAGTGATTCAGTTGTATGAAACGTTTCTTTACAAAAGACATTTATTGCTGAAATAAATCCTCCAATCAATTGTTCATCAACCTGAATTTTCTTAAGAAAATTATGTGAAAACAAAGTTAAACCAAAATTACTTAAAATAATCAATAATACTGGTTCTTCTGGAATTTCTTGAACATCTTCTATTTTTCTTTTTATCATTTTGCTTAATGTTTCATCCAATTTAGTAAACTCAAGTCGTTCCATTAAGGAAGTGTCTTTTGTTATCATTTCCCCCAATTTTTCTATCTGAGCTATTAAATCATCATGTTCATTAGAAACTTTTATGGCTAGTGTACGCATACCTTTTTCTTCAGCAAGTATTCTAGCTTGATCTAGAAGTCTTTGAGCTTTAGTAGTATCCAATTCTATCAAAGCTAGTTTGGATTCAAGAATGTACGTTTCAACAATTAAACTATGCGAATTTTGCTTTTCCGCTATTTCGAATAGTTTTTTTACTAAGAGCTTGATTTCTTCCAGAACTTCTTCATTACCATAAACCTTCAATTCTTCTAAGAGAAGATCGCAAAGGTTAAGCATTGTAATACGTAAAATTCCAGGTATTGGATCAATTATTATTTTATCATTATATATTAGATCTTTTAATATTTTCATAGCCTCTGCTTTATCAAGCAATTTGCTACTCTCTTTTAGGAATAAAGCTTTAGATAATTCGAATCTTTGATTAATAATCCTATCTGAACTTTGATTGTTTATCTGCTCAAACCTTTGAATATAGTATTTTGTTTTTTCTAATAAACCCATTTCTATTGTTAGACTTACTAGATGAAATAATGAACTTGATATATCTCCTAATGGTTCTTGTTTTTCGTATTTCTTAAATAGCTCTTCAGACAACTCAAGCGCTTCTTTATAATTCCCTTGAATATGTGCAATACTTACCATATAATTTTTAGCGGCATCTAGACTGCTTTCATCTCCTATATCTTCACATAGTTCTATTAATTCTTTACAAATATTGTGAGCAAGATTATACTCGCCTTGGACCATATAATTAACCATTACATTATTAAGAACCATTTTTGCATTAAATTTCCAACCATGTTTTTTTGCAATTGAATATGCTTTTTTATACCCTTCACTACTTTTCTTCAGGTCACCATCATAATAGCTTATAAGCGCATCATAAGCTGTCAATGGTACATCTAACCAGTCAAAACTCTTTTGATCTAAATCAGTAAGTGTTTTAAATATTTCTTTTGCTTCTGGTAAAATATCAAATGCTTCTTGAGTCCTATCAGTAAATAAAAACAAAACATTAGTTTTTACAATTATTGATTGAACAATTTGTTCCTTGAACCCCATTTTTCTACTTTCTTTTAGAGATTTTTCTGTTAATTCGAGACTTTCTTCGATTCTACCCAAAAATGTTAAAATTAAACCCTTTAGAATTTGACATTTTAGATGAAATTGTTTACTTAAACCTTCTATTTCGAAAAGTTTATCTATCTCTTCTAAGCTTTCTTTAATTTTTCCAGTCTGAAACATCATCCAGATTTTTTCATATTCCTTTTCTAAATCAATATCTTTTTGTTGTTTTGTCTTTTTAATAAATCTTGAAAGCCGGAATTTTTTCACGATTTTCACCAATATTCGCTAGATGTATTGATTTAATGTTACAAACTCGTAGTTAATCTTAGTATTAATAAGATTTTTCGTTAAATCTATTGAATTCTCCAAATTCTCCAAATTAATAATGAAAGATTAGTGCAATGTTTTTCTTCAGATAAATTTCAATCATTACTATATATGCATTAAACAATGATTGATACGTAGATTCAAATAATTAGCCTGAATCATTTATAATGAATTTACACAATATGAGACGTTCTTAAAATTAGCAAAAATTTAATCAATGTGAAGCATTTCTACTCTTCTGTAGTGGTAAATTTTGATTTCTAAAAATAAGAACACCAATGAAGAATTTAAACAGAAAATATTCATAGTTTCTAGTACTCATTGGGATCGTGAGTGGTACTTACCTTTTCAACATTTCAGATTCAGTTTAGTAAAAATGATTGATCAATTACTGGATATAATGGAAAATCAAGACTTTTTCTTTATGTTTGATGGACAAACGATTATCTTAGAAGACTATCTTGAAATAAGGCCTGAAAGAAAAAACGACATAGTGAGGTTCATCACTGAAGGAAAACTTGCTGTTGGGCCTTTGTATCTACTTCCTGATGAATGGTTAATTTCAGGAGAGAGTATCATACGTAATTTAGAAATCAGTTTGGACCTTGCCAAGGAATTGAATATTCCTTTAATGGAAATAGCTTACCTTCCAGATATGTTCGGTCATTCCCGAGCTATACCTCAGATAATGAGCGATTTGACTAATTTCAAAGCCATAGTTTTGTGGAGGGGTGTGGGATCAGATATTGTCACAGTCCCCTTCAAATGGAAGAGTAACCCAAAATCTCTTTCCTCAATGTTAGGAATTTACCTGCCATATGGATATGGAAACGCTGCTGAATTACCTGAGGATAAGGATGCGTTTCAGAAAACATTAATAGAAAAAGTGAGTGAACTTAAACAATATTCTCCAGTTCCTATATATCTTCTAATGAATGGAACAGATCACCAATTTGCAAACCCAAATCTAGTTTCTCTTATTAATGAAGTTGAAATAAAGAACTCTGAAATTAAGCTCAGTTTGTTGGATGATTTCATTTCAGAAACTATCAAGTCTATCAAAGAAACTAACTACACTATTCCTGAATATGCTGGTGAATTCAGATCTTCAGCAAGAGCTCCTTTACTTCAAGACACTTATTCTACTCGAATGTGGATAAAACAATGGAATCAGAAAATAGAAGATAAGCTTTCTAGATATACTGAACCTTTGCTTACTTATACCTGGTTCCATCTGAAGAGAAAGTACCCAACTTCATTCCTGAAGTTAGCTTGGAAGTGGTTAATAAAAAATCATACTCACGATGGAATTTGTGGATGCTCTGTAGACCAAACTCATGAGGAGATGAAATCACGCTTTTCTTGGTCTGAGAGTATAGCTGATTCTTTAATCTCTGATACATTGAATTATCTTAGTGGAGATGTTAATGCTAAAGTTGAAGATGAATTACTGGTCTATAACCCCACAAATTGCTCTGATTTACCTGTTTATTTGGAATTTGCTTATCCATCTTCTAGACCTATCTATGGTATTAAAGATGAAAATGGTATTACTTATCCTGTCCAACGTTTATCTTCATCTGACAATGTGTTTTTTGAACAAACATTTAATCCTTTTATGCTAAAAGCTGGTCTTAAAATAATGCCAGGAAGGAAAATAATTGACTTTTACATCAATGAAGTTTTTCTAAGTGATGATATCGATTCTAATACCTGCAACATTACATTGGTTTGCGATAAATTACCTATTGGTGATTTTGATGTTAAAAAACTAAAAAATGATGCTTTAGAACTTATTGAAAGTGGAAAGTACAAGAAGTTTCATGTGAAAGCAACAAAGGAATTACAACAAACATATGCGTCATTAATTCCAATTAATCCTTGGAGTTTTTCAAAGCTTGAAATGATAGAAACTAGGCCACTATTTCCAGAGGAAGAAGAGATTTTAGTCTCAAAAAGTAATATATCCACCAAACATTATCAAGTTAAATTCAATAGAGATGGCACTTTTGATTATTGTGATAAAGCTCAGGGAGAGGATTATCAAAACTTACATAAATTTGAAGATTGGGGAGACAAGGGCGATGAATACACTTTTGGTAGAATAGGACCTGAAAAAGCAAAAGTTTCAAGAGTCAAGAGGAAAATTATCACTCACGGACCTCTATTTTGTGAAATTAAGCAAACAATGAAACTCAAATTATTCAAAGAGTTGAAAAAGAATAGGAAGAAAAGGATTGGAAAAGTTACGATACCTGTTTCAACTATCTTCAGATTTTACAGAGATATACCAAGAATAGATATTAGGACAGAATTCTGTAATAAAGCAAAAGATCACCGTTTAAGAATCTGCTTTGATCTTCCATTTTCAAGCAGTGAAACTTTAACATCTACACATTTTGGAGTGATAAAAAGGGAGAGTAATCCAATTGAAGAAGAAGAATATTTAGAAAAACCTTCAGGAATCCAAGCTCAAAAAAGATTCATCAGAATTGTAAATCCTATTGGAGATTCAGCTTTTACTCTTTGTAACAAAGGATTACCCGAAATTGAACTTTACAAAGGTTCTAGACTTGCGTTAACTTTGATTCGAGCAGTAGGTTATCTTTCAAGATCTGACTTCGAAGAAAGACCAATGCATGCTGGACCTTTATTAGAAACACCTGGTGCTCAAGAATTGGATAAGAAATATATTTTTGAGTATAGTATTATAATTCATTCAAAAAAGGAATCTATATATGCTTCATCAGACTATTCTGAAACATTTTCTTTTCCTGCTAGAACGATATTAAGTAAGAAATCAAAACATTATGAAAATTTAACAAAACCAATTTTCAAAATTGATAACAAATGGATAAGAATGTCTTCTTTAAGAGTTAAGGGAGATAAAATCCGATTTATACTTTATAATTTAGATGAAGAAAAACAAAAGGCCATGTTAAGCTTTAATAGCCAGCTGAAGTCTATTCAGCAAATTAGAATTAATGATACAATAATAGAGCAAAAAAAGCTTACAGGGAATGAAATTGAAGTTGTATTTAACCCATTTGAGATCAAGATGTTTGAAGTTGTTTAATTAAACATCCTTTAAACTATCTTTGATCATTTTATTTCTGTTTTTACCAAATGTTTAAAAGCGAAACTTGCTCTAAAATTAGATTAGGTATTAATTTTCTAAAAATAGTGAAATCAACAGAATATACATCAGGGGATACGTTCTATGAAATTAGTCACAAAATATGTTAATTTTTTACAAAAATACAAGTATGCTATTTTAATTTTCTGGACAATAGTTTTGGGTTTCAGTATCTGGTTGGCACCAAAGTTTTTAGGAGAAACAAGTTCAGACTTTAATGTTCCTGGAGAAACTCCTGCTTCCATAGCCAACGCAGTTTTAGATCAAGAATTCCCTGAAACAGCAAATAAAACCACTTTCGTTTTAGTCATTCAAAGTAATGAAGGATATGTTTTGAGTGATGCTATAGGGAATTTTTGCCTTCAATTCAGAGAGGAGCTTATATCTTCTGATTATAATCATCTAATCCTTGGAATCAATGGATATTATTATTTAATCGAAACTCTAGAATCAGCAGCGTGGGGATACGTTTCTGATTCAATGAATGCTACAATAATCGAAATGGAAATCAATTACTTATCAGATGATCTTATAACAGGTCTTATTGATTTTATCAAAACAACAGTAGAAGAATTAAAACCTGATGGATACGTAATTGCTCTCACGGGGGAAGAAGTGCTGTTCTTAGAGATGCAAGAATCTGCGGAAAGAGATATTCTTGTTATGGATGCTATTGTTCTTCCTATAGCTCTAATAGTATTAGCTTTAGTACTTCGAAGTTTTAGATTAATGATACTTCCTATCTTATCTGTAGGCCTTTCAATAGCTGTTTCATTTTTCGTTATGTACCCAATAGCTAAACTAATGCCTGTCTTCAGTTTTGTACCTTCAGTTATGATGGCTCTTGTTATAGCTATGTCCATAGATTACAGTCTATTCCTACTCTCTCGATACGGTGAAGAAATAAAGAATGGTAAAACAAACAAAGAATCGATAGAACTAATGCTAGAACATGCAGGTCACACCATCTCTGTAAGTGGATTAATTCTTTCTGTCACTTTTATGGGATTGATCTTCTTCCCAGTTGGTTTACTATCATCTATTGGTATCGGAGCAGCTATCTGTATTTTAGTTACGCTAGTGATAAATTTAACACTTTCTCCAGCTTTACTCTTTACTTTCGGTAAATTCTTCTCGAAAATCTCTTTAAAGCGTAAGAAGAAAAAAGAAACACCAAAAGATGAAAAGACACGAAAGGAAATAGATCTTCAAAATCAGCTAAAGAGTATTTGGTATAAAATAGGTAAGAAAGCAACAAAATATTCCATTCTTATTATCGTCATTATATTTGTTTTAGCTATACCTATGTCGATCCAGTTGATGAATTTTGATACTACTATAAGTAATAATCATGTTCTACCTAGAGACGGAGACTCAGCAGAAGCATATGACATTATCAAATCTGAATTCAAACCGGGAATGGTTGGCCCCATGTATATAATAATAAGCACTAATGAAACTAATGGTGTTCTTACACAAGAAATATTTACGACTAGTGCTAATCTTATACAGCAAATTGTCGATGACACAGAAATAACTTCCAATTCTTTTATTTCTATTTCATGGGCATCTTATGGCGATTCAGGATTTTCAATTCCTTTCTTACAAGCTATCACTTTGCTTTTTGATCCTTCATTGGATAACGATTCTAACGCCCAAGCTTATAGAATGATGTTTAATAGATACACAAATGAAGAAAACTCGACATTACTTATTGATGTTCAACCTAATTTCGATCCTTTTAGTCGGTATACAGAAGAATGGATTAAAGAAACAAGGGAAATACTCGAGGAATTTCAAGAATCATCTGATTATAAGTTCTACTTAGCAGGTGGCTCTACATCTGTTGTAGATACTGTAGATATTGTTTTTGACCTTTTTCCATTAATGATCGGTGTTATCGTTGCTATAGTCTATATTATGCTAGCTTTGATGTTTAAGTCAATTTTTGTTCCATTGAGATTAATTATAACTGTTGGTTTAACGATTTCATGGATCTATGGAATGGCTGCGCTGATTTTTCACGTTGGTATATTGGACTGGATGTTTCCAAGAGTATTAGGAGATATTAGCGCTGTCTATTGGGTTACGCCTGTGATGAGTTTTAGTATATTACTTGGACTTGGTCTTGATTACGATATTTTCTTATTAAGTAGAATTAGTGAGTATAGAAATAAAGGGTATACGGAAAGAGCCTCTATTATCAAAGGACTTTACAAAACAGGTGGAGTAATTAGCATGGCAGGGATTATCATGGCGATAGCATTTTCTGGTTTGATGTTAAGTAATGTTCTTGTAATGACTGAGTTCGGATTTATTCTTACTTTTGCAGTTCTTGTAGATACTTTCATTATCAGAACAATTCTAGTCCCAGCTATTATGTCTATAGCAGACAAATGGAACTGGTGGCCTGGAAAGAAACCTGAAGCAACAAAAGATGAGTATTTCATAGAGTAATAATTTACCAAGAAAGAAAAAATATCGAAATAAATCCTTTTGAGAGAAAAACTACAAATCGAAAGCATTTATTTCCTCGAGAAGCTCATATGTTTTAGCTACTGCTTCATGAACTTGTTTCTCGCTTTTTCCACCTGTACAAACAAGATTCCCAGATTGAAATAGGAGGAGAACATTCTTGGGTTTTTGTAAACGAAAAATAAGTCCTGGGAACTGTTCAGGTTCATACATACTATGGTCCAACCACAACGCTATTAGTTCAAGATTTAGTTGCTTTTTGTTAAAATTCCCTGACGCAACTATATTTTGGATAACAATTTCTGGTTCTTCTGTAATTATTACACCCACTGTTTTCAATATTTCAGATATTGTTTTCACACCAATATGTACATTTTCAGTACTTTTTGCTCCTGTCAATACTAGTTTTCCTGAACTAAAAACAAGGCTTGAAACCTTGGGTTCCCTGATTTTTAATATTACTCCCGGAAATTTCTCAGGGTAAAAACTTATGTCAACCGCTTCATCATCTATTAGTCTCTGAAACATTTCTTCTAATTTTATTGATGTAAACAAGTCTATTGATGCAACAATATTTTGAATCTTTATGTTGAATTCATGTTTTGTCATTCTAAATCCTTATCAAGTTAAAAGCATATTTAATTCTTTTTTGAGCATGTAAGTATTTTGATACGTATACAAAATTTAACAAATAGTTGTAACTGAATCGATTTTCACTTTTTAACACATCTCTAAAAGATTTTGGAACTAGGGAATTTTCTTATTGAGCTCTTTTTAGTTGTTTTGCGTCTCTTTTGGATTTTGGTAGGAAAACTGTAAACCTTGTTCCTTTTTCATATTCTCCTTCAACTCTATCTTCGATTTTGACTGTTCCATTAAAATGCTCTTTTACGATATAATTGGACATAAACAACCCCATACCATATCCTTTTTCTGATGAAACAGGTTTCTGCAGAATCTTTTTCTTCAAACTTTCAGATATACCTTTTCCATTGTCTTCAAAAACTAACTCTATTCCTTTATTTCCTTGATTTTTAATATTTGCACTGATTTTAATAGAAATTTTCTCCCTAGGTGAGTATTTTATGCTATTTTCTATAAGATTATAAAAAACATTTGTGATGATTTTATATCCTAATATCTTATAATCAAAAACAGAACACTGTATATCTAATTGTATTTCTTGTTCTGTATTCTTTTTCTTGATATCATTTATTACATTCGAAATTTCTTGATGAAGATCAATTATCTCTCTTTCAGATTTCAATATGTTTTTTGTTGTGTCTAATAGTCTTGTTATTAATTGTTGTGCTTGAAGAATTGGTTGAATTGACTTCTCTGCGTATTCTAGCGATTTTGAATCGATACCTAAATCTAGATAACCTATTGCTTTAGATAATAAATTCGCAGAATCATGACTGATTATAGAGGATACAACCTGTATTGATTTAGTCCTTTCTTCGAGTTTGAATTCTATTTTATCATACGGATAATCAATGAATGTTCTAAAGATTGAGAATAAAGCAGCAACATGAGCAATAACCACAAATATGTGCCCAAAGAAATCCATTATTTCTAATTGGAACTTCAGATATAGATAAGTAGAGATGTTATATACAATAGTTAACGAGATGTATATTCCAAAAATGTTCTTCGGATAATTAATGCGAAACTTACTTGAGAAGAAATTAAAGATGATAAACACACAAGTATCCGTAACAATAAAAAAAGCAATCATCCAATAATTAAAAGAGATTTTTATTATCCCAGCTAGATGTAAAGACATTATAACAGTTTCTATAACGAAAAAAGCAATAATAAAACCTTTGAATTTAGTTTTTAAGCTTCTAAAATACCAAATAAACGTTAAGAAAACCATTGTTATGACTGATTGAATGGATAACCAAATCTCGATATGAAACTGTAATTCTGTTATTTGTTCACTTTCAATCATAATACTAGTTGTGATGTGGTTTATTGTTAAGATAACAAAAACCATTAGTGAAAACAAAGTTGCAAACCAGACAAAGTTGCTTCTAATATCTCTGCTGAGAGAAATGACTGCAATAATGCTGAAAACCACAGCAGCCTGAAAAAAAAGCAAATATATTTGTAGAATACTTATTGTATTTGATGAAAAATCTAAATTGAAAGGATAAAGATAGATGATAAGGAGAAAAGCTAGTAAACCAATTGTTAACCATAAAGTCCAATGTATTGACGTATATATTTTCTTCGTCTTCTTGAGTACACGAACAAAAACATTTTCATCTATATTCATTTTCAAATCATTAGAGAATAAATAACAATAAAACAATTGTGGTAATTCTATCATCAAGGTTGAACTTCATTAAAATACACATTTAATACTTACCTTTCAGATTTAGAACAATTTGATGGTTTCTACTTATAATGCAATATGAAGTAATTTCTACTAATTTTTCCTTGAACTCTTCTTATAATTAAACATTTTTGGTGGTTACTCTAATTGAAATTCAAACGAAACATTATTATTCAACTATTATCTTAAGTATATTATTATCTAGAATAAAGGGGAATTACCTTGTTTGGAGTTTATTTGAAGGGACTTGACAAAGTTGAGAATCTCATTTTTGAAGAAAAACTGGCAGAAGCAATGAATGAGCTCAATGATCTTGAAAAAGATGCTCAATTATCAGAAACTGAAAGATTGGCATGTATGATTCTCTCAAGCCAAATTATGATTAAAAGTAGAAATTATGATAAAGGTCTGTTACTAGCAAAAGTTGCTTTCCGGAAGAGTATTGAATTATCTGAATTTTCTTTAGTTGTAGATTCTACACTATCTTTTTTTGATAGTATTTATGGTTTGAATATGTTAGAAGATCTATCGACGAAAGAAAAGAAAGAATACAGTAAGATGATTATAAGAAGTCAAGATCTCGTAAAAACAATAGATACTATGTCGGTAAAAGAAAAGAAACATCGAATGACAAAATTAGGTGATTACAAAAAGATATTAGCTGTAACAGAGAAAAAAGTAATAGAAAAGAAAGTCAAAAAAACTATTCCTATAGGGAATATTAAAGGAGTTGGTCAGAAAGCTGATATTCTCAAACAAAAGGGCATTAAAACTGCGAAAGATTTAGCAAAAGCAAAGATTGAGCAACTTATGGAATTGAAGGGTATAGGCGAAGCAACCGCTAAGAAATTAATCAATAATGCTAAAGAAGCTATTAAAGGTTAAAATCGTTTTTCTATCATTAACAAGTTTATATACCAATTTGCTTACATTAAACACTTAGTAAGAGATATATCATTATTCCTAGTGTGATTTTGATGAAAATGAAATTAGACCCAGAAAAAGAGTGGGGATATTATGTAGACGCTGAAACATTTCATATTTCTAACATAAAAGATGATATCCCTGACGGAAGTCTTGTTATTATCAAAGAAAAAGAATACATAGAAGATATTTCTAGAACAGTTATTCAAACAATTTATGGAATCGTTAGTAAAGATGAGTTTAGACCTCTGAACAAGAAGGATATCAGCTCTCTTATGTCTGAAGCTTGTGCTAGATACATACTCACTTCTGACACTTTTCCTCCTAAAGTAAAAATCGAGAAAGATCTTAAAGAAGATAAGTCTGCTCAACTTGCTTTTATTTTGAGCAATTATGACACCTTTCATCTAAAAATTTCCAGTAAACTGTTGGAAGGAAAGAATCCATACGAATTAATCAGTGAAATTCTTAAACACGATACTGCTAGAATGACTCTTAAAGATAAAGAAGAAATATGGTTAATAGAATACGCTAAAAGCAGCAGATCAAAATGCCGTTCTTGTAGTTCAAAAATTGAAAAGGATACTGTGAGGGTAGGAGAGCCTTATTATTATGAGGATCATCTAAATTATAAGTGGCATCATGAAAAATGTGTTTTTTGGAAAACTATTGATAAGAACCAAGTTACTGGAATTGATGAGTTGGAAGAAGATGATAGAGAAAGGATTATCGATTATTTCAAATGAATGACATAATCAAATAACCTTACTTTTTTGCTTACTATGTGTGTTACATTTCTTGTCCTCTTCAATTAAAAAGAGTGCATATGATAGATTTTTAGGGGATATAGTTCAGAAAGTAGTTCATTTTTTTCATTTTCTTGATTTTTACTAGTTTATTATAGTTTGTTCTTTTTCCTTTTCCCTAGAAGAATCATTATACCTGCTATTTCTCCAAGTGCTAGAAGAAGATATAAAAAATAATAACCACAAACAGGGAATCAATAGAATTGCTACAAATCGAAAGCATTAATTTCCTTAAGAAGATTATAGGTTTTAGTAACTGCTTCATAAACTTGTTTCTCGCTTCTTCCACCTGTACAAACTATATTTCCAGATTGAAATAGGAGTAGAACATTCTTGGGTTCTTCTAAACGAAAAATAAGTCCTGGGAACTGTTCAGGTTCATACATACTATGATTCAGCCAAAGTGCAATTAACTCAAGATTTAATTGTTTTTTGTTACAATTCCCTGAAGCAACTATATTTTGGATAATAATTTCAGGTTCCTCTGTAATAATTACGCCTACTTTTTTCAATCTGGAAATATAGTTTAGATCGGAAGAGCACACG
>BPTO01000097.1 GCA_023705985.1 Candidatus Heimdallarchaeota archaeon
GGACCATGGAATAATGAATCTATAAATATTATTTGCGTTGGTGATGTTGTCGGAGCAAACTATACCTATATTTGTACAGTATATGATGAAGATGGATATAGTGCGAGTGATACAGTACTTGTTTATGTTTCTGATTTAACTGCACCAATAGTAAACGAACCTTTGGATTTTTATTATAATGAAGGAACAACAGGTAATAATATCACTTGGATAGCAACGGATCCACATCCTGGAACATATTTCTTGTATTTGAATGGAATATTAATAGATGAAGATTCAACATGGTTATCAGGCATATCAATAATTATCAATGTTGATGAATTAACTCTTGGAATCTACAATTACACAATAGAAATATTCGATGCTCATGGAAATTCTTTTACTGACACTGTGATTGTAAGTGTTGTTGCTGATGTACCTGAATTTAACATTCAACAAAGTATGATACTCTCTTTACTTATTATCTCACTCTTTATATGTTCCTTATTTATTATCAAAAGAAAAAAGATCAGACATAATTCATAGTTTTTTTTCTTTAATTTTTTTCCTCCTTTTCTTTTTTGAAAATTCCTTCATAACTCAAGGTGATTATCTTCCTTGTTTCCAGCTATTTTTGCACCTTAGCTATAGAAACTGAACATAAAATTTTATCTGGAGAGTAATCGACTTGATATTTCTCATCTAGATCCATAATAAGAAGTAATTCCATGTAAAGCGTTCTTAGTTTTATCGTATTCAAATCTAGTAAATTGAATGTTCTATTGCTTACTTTATCCATAACATCCATATTAAAACGGAAAGATTGATCTTCTGATAGAAATTTAGCTATTTCTTTTCTCCAACTAAGACCAAGTCTAATTTTCTCTGATTTATAAACTTCCAGAATAAAACTGTCTGTTTCTACGATTCGTTTTCCATTGGAGAAAAGAAGTTCTGCAATCTCATAGATTTCTTTCTGGAATCTATTCATCAATAACTAGACAGAACGATGTTATTTAAACCTATAAAATAATATTTGACAGATGTTTTAGATAAGGTAATTGAAGACAAGGAAGAAGAAAAGAAGAATTAAAAATACTTCCTCTTCTTTTTATCTGCTTACTGGTTTTATTCACACAAAAAAATAACAGGAATCATAGGATCCATAAAGGATTAATTATGAGCATCATCACTTCTATTGTATAGTCTTATATAACGAGATATACAACATATTCTCAAAAAAGAATGTGATATAATGAGTAAAACATTGATAGCTTATGGAACTAGATTTGGAGCAACAGCTAAATCATCAGAAGTAATAGCTAAAGTGCTCAAGGAAAAATTCAATCATGAGGTTGACGTAATTAATCTTTCAGAACACGAAGAGAATTTAAATCTTTCAATTTATAATAATATTATTGTTGGTTCAAGTATTGCTAAGTTTAGCTGGACAAAACAAGCTAAGGAATTTCTAAAGAATGATTTCACTAGTAAAAAACTGTTTGTTTTCATCTCTTCAGCAGGAATCACGTACCCAGCTTTAGAAAAGGGTAATATGAAAAAGTATGAGAAATGGAAAAGAAGATTTCTTGATAGAGTTGTAAAGAAAAATGCTAATGTAAAAACCTCTTCCACAGCAGTTTTTGGTGGTTGGATAGAAAGAAATGGTCAGATGAAACTTGACAATTGAAAGAAGCAGATGCAATCAATTGGGCTGAAGAAATAGGTAAAAGTAGTTCATAAAATAAAATAATAGAAGATTCTACTTTGGTAACATTGAGAAGTGTAAGGGGTTTTTGAAAACTCTAGAGAGGTTATTGTTATCTATACTTTTTCACAATAGAAATGTCCTTTCAATAATATTGGAAAGGTAGTTTCGATCTTCGAGACTCAGTATTCCCTTTAGTATCCATGTTCCGGAAGCTTCATTGAAATATACAGAATCTTGTATTTTAGTAAAAAATTGATCGAGTTTTTTCATAGGCAAAAACGATTTCCCGATAAAGATATAACAGAATATAAAATTCTTATCTGTTGCTAACAAGCAAGAGTACTCTCTAAACTTTAACCTTGTAATTTTATAAGGGATTTGAAGATCAAGCTGTTTTTCTCGAATTTTCAATAGAATTTCTGGTATCTTTTCTTTATCAAAAGGGATAGATGAAAACGAATCAGTATACAAGAGATTTCCATCTTGATTTAAAATTAGAAAATAACCTGGCGCTTCCTTCTCTTGAGTTATGTGAGTGCATGAAACTCTTTGTCTAATAATTTGATTCAATAAATCTTCTATGTGAGTTATAGAAAATCGTTCTTCCAATGTCGGAAGATAAGTAGAATAATTATCCCAAGTATCAAGTTGATCTAAGAGAGTATCATATTCATTTGAAAGAAGTATCTCCAAACGCGTTAGACCTTTTTCTTTTGCAATTTGTTGAGATTTTTCCAACAACTCCAATGATTCTTCAACTTTTAATTCAAGGATCAATATTTTAGACTGTAAGAAAATAATCTCAATTAAAAGAAGATACGATTGCTGATAAGTTGCTCTAACAACAAATTCGTTAATGTAATTATTTAATGTAGGTAGTAGATCTAAGTTACTTGTTGTTTTTATTTCTTCCAATATGATATCAAATAGGTGGATATAAGCTCTATCAATAGTTTTATGATAAGTCATTTCTTCCGAAATCAGGTTTAATAAAAGATTCTTAGCTTCTGTTTTACTTCTCTCATCAGTATTGGATTTAAGTAGTAATGCCTTAGATAGAGTATAAAGCTGATTGACTATAATCTCATCTGTATCTTCTTTCAATTTCTTTATTTCATTAAAACAGTTTATAGCTTTCTCTTTCATCCCTCTTTCTAGATTTATTTGAAGAAGTTCAAAAAAGTTATTGGCAAGTAAATTATATCCTCCAAAGTTTTTTCTAACTTCTAAACCTTTCATAAAATAGAACGATGCCTTTTCTAAATCGCCTTTTTGATAAAATATTTCTCCTAAAACACCAAATGCCATCCCTGTTGAATATTTAGTAGCATCATGTTTGAAATGATCAAGTAATTTTAGTAATTGTTCTAGTGCTTTATCAATATCACCCTTTTTCCAAGTTATGTTGATATTTACAAGCATACGGGTAGGAACTGTACTAAACTCGCTAAAATTAGGATGTTGTTCTAATTCAGAACATAGAGTGTCATACATTAAAGAATTTACAATATCACCAGACATAGCATAATATAAAGCAAGACTAAAAAAAGCATGCCATTTGATATTGATTATATCTAATTCTTTAGCACCCCTCAAGTATTTTAGAGCATAGTCTATTGATAGCTTGTTATTCCCTATATCAGCATATATACTTGCAATAGTGCTGAACGATATTATTATTCCATACAAATCGTTAAGTTCTTCAAATAACTCTAAAGCTTCCTCAGCTATTTTCATAGCAATTTTATTCTCCCATCTATAAAGATGGAACCAAGCTATTGAAATGAGGATTTCTACATAATAGAGCATCCCATCATATTCTAGAAAAAAATGAAATAATCTCTGTAATTCAGCATATTTTACAGGAAAATCAAATGCACTTGACATCGCAGTTAGGTGTATGTAGAGTAACATAGGAACTTTATCTTGAATTGATACAGGGAGTTCTAATGCTGATAATAGCAGTTCTTCCTCTGTTTTCCTGCTTTTTAGAGATTCATTCACTTCTTCCAAAAATAAGCTGATTATAGGATATTCATTTTTCACATTTTCAAGAATATGATAAATCCGTTTAGAGAAATCAGCTAATAAACTGTAATTTCTTAGTCTTCTGTGAACTATTACTTGTAATAGTAGGCTTTCAAGAATAACAAGTGAATCTTTTGTAGACGTCTTTTCTATGTCTTTTAATAGGACTAAAGCAGCAGAAAAATCACTCTTCAGAATTAATTCCTTGGATCTATCTAAGAACATATCTATACCAATATTTTCTTGATTCATATTATTCGATTATTCTATGCTTAAAACTTTTGTGAGAAAAAAAGGAAAAACTAGTTAAAACTAGTTCTGTTTAGTATTTTTCTTACGAATTCTGGCAACTAAGAGCAAGAAGACAGGAATACCAATTATCAAACTTGAAATGATGACAAATTCGTACAAAGTGGGAAGTTTGTATTCGGTATATTCACAATTGGAATGAGAGCTGTTTCCTACGAAGTTCTCAGCAACAATAACATAATAATAGAATCCTTCAGAAGGTAAAGTGTCGATATAGTCACTTGAGGAAATAGTGGTAATAGGTACGAGTCCTTCCACAGACCAGATGTAAGAGGTGGAACGATAAACATGATAAGAGGTTGCAACAAATACACTATTCCAATCAAGATAGATAGAAGTGAGTTCAGTAGGATTAGGGACAATAAAAGCTAGTTCAGGAGCAGTAGGAGAACCTGCAAATTGTTCGTAGAAAATATCTGTATCTAATCCACTCCCAGCATAATCAGTATTATCTTGCCACGCTATGTGTACATTCCCTGCAGCATCGATTGCAATTGAGGGACGTATAGAACCACCTGTACTTTCTGTGGAAACTACTTCTGTTGTAGTCCAAGTGAAGATAAAAGCGTCCCAGCGCTTGTAGAAAATATCAACATCTGTTCCAGCACCAACATAATCAGTTTGATCCCACCACGTTATATGTACATTCCCTAACGTATCTACAGCAAGAGAAGGACTATAAGAACCACCTGTACTTTCTGTGGAAACTACTTCTATCGTAGTCCAAGCGGAGGTAGTAGCGTCCCAGCGCTTGTAGAAAATATCCTCATCTGTTCCACTACTCAAATAATCAGTTCCATCACTCCATGTGATGTGCACATTCCCTGCAGCATCGATTGTAATTGAGGGGTATACAGAATCACCTGTACTTTCTGTGGAAACTACTTCTGTCGTAGTCCAAGCGGAGATAGTAGCGTCCCAGCGTTTATAGAAAATATCAATATCTGTTCCAGCACCAACATAATCAGTTTGATCCCACCACGTTATATACACATTCCCCGCAGAATCAGCAGCAAGCGCAGGATAATAAGAATCATCTATACTTTCTGTGGAAACTACTTCAGTGAATGTCCATAAGGCTGTAGAAACTTCCCAGTTTTTATAGAAAATATCATGATCTGTTCCACTCCCAGCATAATTAGTCAAATCTTCCCACGCTATGTGTACATTCCCTGCAGCATCTACAGCAAGAGAAGGATGGTAAGAATGAGGGATTGCGCTTTCTGTGGAAACTACTTCTGTCGTAGTCCAAGCGGAGGTAGTAGCGTCCCAGCGCTTATAGAAAATATCCAAACCTATTCCTGCACCTGCATAATCAGTAAGATCTTCCCACGCTATGTGTACATTCCCTTTAGCATCTATAGCAAGAGAAGGATAATAAGAATCATCTGTACTTTCTGTGGAAATGACTTCTGTAGTACTCCATTTCCATGCAAATCTATCAAAAGAATCAATATTATATTGATTCTCATTTGTATCTATTATAGCTTGTGTACTAAATGTGTTAAGCAAAGAAGTGCTTATTAAAAAACCAATAATGATAACACTTAAGCTCATAATTAATTTCATTTTTTTCTTTTTCATAATACCAACTTTATTTATACTTCTATTCATTTTTTATCCCATCCATTTTTTCCTTTATTTCTTCCTCTTTTATCCCTAAATCTTTAAAAAAATCACAACATTGCTCAGTTAGAAAGAACTCTCTTAGCTTATGCCAAGAGGTCTTGATTACCAAGGGAATTTTTTGCTTCGTATAAGTAGAACTGCAATAATCATGCTGTTCAAAATCCTCTACTGACCCTACTTTGCCGCACATTAAACATACACGGCATCTAGCAGATTCTAGTGAGAGTGCGTTATAAGTCTTTAAATGTAGGATAACCCCCTGTTCAAAAGAAACCTTAGATAGTATAGAACTATAGATTTTGGTTTTTGTACGAATGAGTTTCTTTTCTTTGTCCTTGATATCAGGCATATTAATCAGTCCGTAGATTTAGGAAAGGTGAAAGAAAAAAAGAAAAGTAATCATCTTACAAGCTTTCTCTTTTTCTTTCGTAAAAATTGAAGTATTACAGGGAATGCTATGATGATAATTGGAATTGCGAAACTGGTAGATCTTAATTCAGGAATTGATAGAGTAACTGTTACAATTACTGTATCTGAATTAGTGTGACCACAAGCATCAGTTACAATAATCATATATTCATATTCTCCAGCAGCAAGACCATCAATATTAATAGTTATAGTGTTGGAATCCCAAATATCAGTGGCTATTTCGACTCCATCTCGATAGATTGTATAAAAATCAGGATTCTCGTCACTTACAGTCCATGAAATAGTATTTTCATTTGTTCCTTCTACATAGGAAATATCATCTAGAGTAATAATCTGAGGTGAAGTTGTATCAACTACAAAAGTACATATTACACTATATGGACCTGGATTCCCAGCTTCATCAACTGCCATTACTTTCCAATAATAAAGACCATCTTGAAGAGATATACCTAAAGAATCAAGAGAGATATAATTATTCTCTGTTCCACCCCCATAGTCAGAGCATTCAAGTGTATCACCTAATCCAATATGATAATAAGCTTCAGAGGACAACCATGACAGAGTAGGGGAAGGATCATCTATTATTTGACCACCTCCAGGAGATGTGGGAGTAGGACACAAAGGTGGAAATCTATCTATTCTGAATGATTCAAAATCTGCATAGTTCATATTTCCTGCCTTATCAATAGCAGAAACAGTCCAATAATACTGATAATCATCTAAAGGGCTGGGGTTAGGTACATAGTGACAAATATCCTGTGGAATTGAAGATTGGTTTATGATTGGAAGAGTAAAATCCGGATTGTCATTCACAATTAAACAATAACTCTGAGCCCCAGGTACATAAGACCATTGTAAAGATGGGTAAATGGTATTTATAAATTCATCATTTATTGGAAATTCAAGAATTGGAGCAGGTAAAGGCTCGGTATCAATGGTAAATGTCCAAGTACTACTTGTATAATAATCTGTAGGAGACATAGGATCCTGTATATATACAAGCCACGAATAAGAACCATCAACTAAACTTAGATTTACATATGTATTACTCGTTCCATAAGTATCAACCACATCATTGCCAGGTTGATTCTTCACAACACATGTGTAGATAAAAGGATAAGATTGAGCATTCCAGTCTAAGGTAAGTTCGTTGTGAATCAGATATGAACCATTAGTTGGAGATAACAAAGTTGGAGAGGCTGGTACGGGAATTATCTTTAATAATCGTACTTCACTCCACGCTGTTCCACCTTTATCATGCGCTCCTACTCGCCAATAATAATCTCCATAATCTAAAGAACTGTCACCTGGTACTGTATAAGTATCTGAAAGACCAACATTTACATCGATTATAGGAGTAGCAAATGTATCTTCATCATCTATCTGGATAGTATAACTAATTCCTACACCTAAACTCCAACTAAAATAAGGAGTTTGGTCTCGAGTATACATATTATCAAAAGGATACTCCAATTCAGGGGCTATTGCTGCTGTAGATATCTGAGTATTAGTTAAACCCAAAATGAATATAACAACGATTATCATAGCTATCTTTTTCTTCATTTTCATCCTACTCTTTTTTTCCATAGTTGAGATAGAACTCGACATACATGACCCCCAAAACTAAGTCAGGAGAAACTATCAGTAGGAATATCCAGTTACAAAGGCCTACAATTGTATAGATTACCACTAGAATAAACGCTAAAATCCGAGCTATTGCTCCACTTAGAGCTAATACTCTTCCTTTTTCTAGATTGTTCATTACGAGGATATACCCCACTGCAAATCCGATCATCAAGCAACCTAAGAGCTGCGCGAAAATCAAACTTGGAGGATTCTCGATTCCAAAGAATGGTAAGAAGCCGTTCACAAAGAGAGGAACGATGGAAAAAATCAAAGCTGCACCAATATTGAAATTAGCTCCACCAAAAAACATATACTTGTAATATTTTTCCTTATTCACTTAATCACCAACTCAATATGCATCGAAAAACAATACATTATTGTGATGTTAATAGATACATATAAGTGACAATTTTTGGTACATGTATAAAAGCTTTATGGCAATAAGGACTTCTTGGAAATAAAAAGGAGGTAAAAATTAAACTTGGTTTTCTTCAGCTATAGGATCAGGAAGTTTTCCTTTTACTGTTACTGCTTTTTGTTTAATGATAACTGTAGGAGCAAGTATTTTGTCAATCCCTATCTCTTTCATGATAGTCTTATAGCTATCAGTTAGAAAGAAAGCTTTTAGTCGATACCAGGAAGTTTGAATAATAATAGGGAATTCAACATCAAATAGACAGTTGTGCTTCTCCATAGCTTCTTTCTTATTGATCTCTCCACATTTAAGACAGTATTTCCATCTTGCAGGGTGAACATAGAGGTTGCTGTTGATTTGAACATAAGCTCTTACACCTTCGTCAAAAGAGATTTTCCACAGCGATATAGCGCATTGTTTAGCTATCGCTCTTATCTGTGATTTTTCTATGTCTAGTATGTCTGGCAAGTTGATCAATTCTTTCTTCTTATGTGTACTAGAATTAGATGCACATATAAATATAGCCATTTGTGAAAAGTAACAAATCTAGTTTAAAATCCCTTAGTAACAAAAATCTAGCAGAGATTATTCCTAAATAAATTAAAAAAGGCTTCAGAAAGCTAGATGATCAGTCTGTTTCTTTGAAGAAATCAGTTAAATACATTTGTTTAAACTGTTTCTTTCCTGTTCTAATCTCTACATCATTAGCGTTCTTAATTTGAGGTATTTTACCATTAGTTTGCTCAATGTTTGAATTAGGTTCAATATGATAATATGAAACTCCTGCTTTTTCTAGAGAATCAATAGCTTTAGATCTAACAATTTCATTATTGTAATGTGCAGCAGCCATTAATGGCGCTATTGCTCCCGAATCGTCCAAATCTTTCAGAACACTAATTATTTGTTTTAATGCTGGTTTCCCTATATTTTCTAAAGCATAAACTGCGTATTCTCTTATTATCTCATCTTCTTCATCATCCCTAAGAGTTGAAATCAAAGAATTTACTGCTTGAGAATCACCTATTTTTCCTAGAGTTTCTACAGCACAGATTCTTATGGATGAATTATTATTCCCCAACTCATCTATAAGTGGTTGAACTGCTAGTTTTCCTATTTTCTCTAGAGCTTTTGCGGCTAAATATCTTACATCTTTATCTTTAGCTCGAAGTGCTTGAATCAATGGGGAAACAGCTGGTTTACCAATTTTACAGAGAATAGATATTGCTTTAGGGTATGTCTGAGCGTCTTTTTGCTTCAACGATGTTATTAGATTAGAGATTGAAGCAATGTCATAATTCTTATCTAGCATGTCTTCTGAATTCATTGAAACCCCAAAGTGGTAAACTCGATTTTATAACGATACTTCATATATCTAATATATAAACCCTAGCTACTAACACGAATGATTTATTCCTGTATATATTAATGGATACTTCTAAACGTTTCTGAATACACTCTGCTGTAATCTTGCGTTACATTCCTTTTGGAATAGGTTTTGCTTCTTTGAATCTTTCAATATTAACTATATCAGTTATATCAGTCCTTTTCGGATACATTAAATAGAGCTATATCAAATGAAACGCAAATAGTTATAGAGTGATAAAGAAATGAGTAAGATTGTTGTTGAAACACAAGGATTAACAAAAGAGTTTGATGGGTTATATGCTGTTAACGGATTAAGCTTGAAAATTAACGAATCAGAGATATTCGGTCTTTTGGGCCCAAATGGGGCGGGTAAAACAACAACTGTACGATTACTTACTGGAATGCTTGAACCTTCTTCAGGCAATGCTTCAGTTTTAGGATTAAATAGCGTAACACAGTCAAATCAAATTAGAGAGAGAGTAGGAATTCTTACAGAAACACCTTCTTTATATCAAAGATTAAGTGTTCGAGACAATTTGGATTTCTTTGCAAAAGTTCATGATATTCCAAAAGAAGAGAGAGATTTGACGATTAAGAACTTAGTAAAGCAATTTGACATAGCTGATAAGGAAAATGAAGCTGCTGGAAAATTATCTAAAGGAATGCGACAAAAGGTTGCAATTGCTAGAGCTATTATACATTCACCTTAAATGCTTTTCTTAGATGAACCAACAGGATCACTATCACCTAAAGCTGCAAAAATGGTAAGAGATCTAATAGTGAATTTAACTAAGAATGAGAATAGAACTGTTTTCATTAATACTCATAATCTCAGTGAAGCCGAGAAATTATGTTCAAGAGTAGGTATTTTAGAAAAAGGGAGATTAATTGCTATTGGAAAACCTTCAGAGCTTAGATCATTATTACAGTCTGATGTTATTACAGTCTTCAGATTCAAAAAATGGGATAAACAAATATTAGACTATTTTAGCACTAGTTCAATAGAAATTGCTAATGAGGATAAAGAGAGATTATCTGTAACATTAAAGCTTGAGAATATTGAAGAATCTACTCCAATAATAATCAAAGATTTATCGAGATTAAATATAGATATTACTGAAGTTAGACATAATCGTCCTGATTTAGAACAAGTTTACTTAGAGTTAGTTAATGGTGACAATCACCATGATGAAATGGAGGAATCAAAATGAAGTGGAAAAGACTTTGGGCGCTTTCAGTAAAAGACATGAAAGATTATACCAAATCAAAATATATTGTATTTTCAATCATAGTATTGCCATTGGTTATAGGAGCGATAGTTCCACTACAAGTAATGTTATATTCTGGTTCATTTGGAGCTGGTGAAAATAATGATGAGAGTTCTGTAACATTCATGGATAATGTTCTATCAGGAACTATAGATGATTGGGAAGGCTTTACAAATCAAGCTAAATCAACGATTGGTATAGGATATATTGTATTAGTTTTAGTTGCTATGATGCCAATTATCATCACATCGGTAATTGCTGCAGAGACAATAGCGGGAGAAAGAGAGAGAAAAACGATGGAAGCATTGTTGACTACACCTTTGAGTGAGAAAGAAATAGTAACAGGCAAGATTATCTCATCATTTATTCCGTCATTCATAGCTACTACAGTTGCTATCGTTACTTTTTCTATAGTGATGGATATTATATTGTATCCGATGATAGGTAGGATTTTCTTTCCTGATCTGATATCGATAATTTTTCTATTCATAATAAGCCCAATAATCACAATAATAGCTGTTGAAGGTTTAATTTTTGTTTCCACTAGAGTTTCAACCGTAAGAGATGCTACTCAATTAGGCGGATTACTGCTAATACCACTATTAATGTTGATTGGATTGCAAGTGGTTTTATTCTTCTACAATATGATATTAGGAATTGTAGTTGCCCCAATAGTACTCTTACTCATTGCAGCAGGTTTGTTTAAAATATCAACTAGTTTGTTTAGAAGAGAAAAAGCTCTTGTCAAACTAGTTTAATCCTTTTATTTTTGATAACAGATTCTTTTTTTTTACATTTTATAGCCTTTATACAACGCTCTAAATACTTCCTCCTTTGATCCCCCGTGTTTATTAATCACATCAGAGATAATTGCTCCCAACAATTGTATTTCTTCTGCATCAAACTCGAATTCTTCCAGATTTTTCTGTAATATTCTAAATGCTGTCCACTTATTTGCTTGATGATCAACTCTCCCTTCATATCTATCTTTTATTTCGTCTTGTAAATAACTCATCCTATCCAATGAGGAATCAGTAATGCATTTAAATTTTTCACAAGTTGTAATACAAGTTCCAGTTCAATCCCAGTAAAATTTCAACTTCATTTTAGTAAAGCAGAGGTTTTTAAAATAGCAATTTCAATTCAAAAAAGAAGGTAGAAGGTTTTCAATGATTAAATCCAAACGAATTCACAACAAAAAACTGTTACTTCTTGCTTCACTATTTACCATCATAATATTTTCTAGTTTATTTTTAACTCAAGTATATGCTGACGATGATGATAAACCAGAGAAAGAAGATGATGATGACGCACGTTATGAAACTTGGTCAAACTTGCCAGAGGCGGTCTAACCGTCGTTT
>BPTO01000098.1 GCA_023705985.1 Candidatus Heimdallarchaeota archaeon
CCACCGAGATCTACACTCTTTCCCTACACGACGCTCTTCCGATCTGGAGCTCAAAAACTATATTTTACGGATAAACGATGGAAAATACATGAGGTTGTAAGAGAAATTGCAGAATCAAAAGATGTGAAAATGACGCAAATAGCACTAGCGTGGATACTCACTAAAGATTTTATCACAGCACCAATAATTGGCGCAAACAGTGTTGAGCAATTAGAAGAAAATATTAGCGCACTGGAAATCAAATTGGAGGAAAACGAAATAAAAAGATTAGATGAAATATCCGATTGGATACCAGATTATGAAGCGATTAGATAATTGGCATTAACTCTATTTCCAGAATTGCCACCATTTCTTCTTTTTTTCTTCTTTTTTATCTACTGTTCTCCTTAATTCCATCATTCCATCTTTTAATGCAATTTTGTAAACTAGACTTCTGAAACCTTCTGGCTCCTGTTCTTCTTCAATGGTATAGATAAGGGGTTTTCTTTTTCTTTCAGTATCTAGTATTCTAGATATTTTTCCCGCTTCATATTTCTCTCTAACTTGGCTGTCTTTACCTATCCACACATATATTTCATCATAAGCATCGAGAACAAAGGCGTTTTCAGATTCAAATGCATTATATTCTATTGGGGCTTCTTTTACAGTCAATTTCCCCGTTTCATCTTGTTCTATTTTTAACAATTGAAAATCTTTTTGGTGTTTTTTCTTGAAGTGTACAAGAAAGCCTGGAGTATCCCCAACCACAACTTCGTAATTGATGAGATTGTTGAATTCTTCTGGCTCATCTCCCTGCATAATCGTCTTGAGTTTAAGATTTTTATTTTGTTCTTCAACAACTTTCGCTCCCCATGCCCCAACTGCTTTGTCATCAGCATAAGATTTTGATCCTATCCAAATCCAAAGCGTTTGATTAGTTTCAACAACGTAAACGTCTCCGTTAAGAAATTTGTAAGGTTCTTTTTGAGGAACTAATTCCCTATTCATTACATGATAAACTTTCATACACGTAATAGTTTCTTATGAATTAAAAAATTTCCGTACTAAAATTTGTATTTCAAGAGCTTTTGTTTTCTTCAAATACATAGCAATTTTTGTGGTGTTTATATTGTTTTGTCCCTTACAAAATATGGTGTAACTGGTCATCTAATGGGCACTTGTTCTCATCATGTTAATATTAGGTGACCAATGCATAGTATACCTCGGTGAAAGGAAATGAAAATAATAAGAAATTCTAACCAAACTGAACATGTGGAAAAGGAATGGAGATATCAAGTATTAGTGAAAGAGGAACAGAGGAAAAACATTAGCGTGTTCAATGGACAGCTTGTGATTTATTAATTCCTTTTTCAATCGAAATCTATGAACTTCGAAAATCTTTTGTATCTCATCCCAATTTTTTCTTATGAATTTAAATGATTTTAAATCAATTGATGCTTCAAATCTCCTCATTGTTATTGTAGATCCCCAACCACGTATTCTTTCAGCTACACTTGTACATGAAAAAGTGCTTAATAATATTCTTCTTCTAATAAGAAGTGCAAGAGAATTTGAAATACCTATCATAATCACTGAACAATATCCAAAAGGGCTTGGAAACATAAGTGAAAAAATAGCTGAGTTAATAGATAAAACGACCACCATAATTGAAAAATTAGAGTTTGACTGTTTTGAAAATGAAAAGTTTACTGAAACGATTCACTCTTTTTCATCTCGAAAATATGTTGTATTCATCGGCGTTGAGGCTCATATTTGCCTATTTCAAACAATTTTGGGTGCAATTAAAAACGATTATATTCCAATTATTATTTCTGATGCTGTTTCATCTCGAAAAGAATCGGATTATCGAACCGCGTTAAATTGCTACAAGTCTTTTAACATCCTTATTCTTTCAACAGAAATGCTAGTTTATTTTTTGTTAAAAAAAGCTGGCACTCAAAAATTCAAAAATTTGCTGAAACATCTTAAGTAAGTAGTTTCTGAATCTTCCCTTATGAGGATAGGTAGTAATGGGTTCGTCTGAGTCGACCTTCACGTCGCTATGTTGTTCCTCAACATAGTTACATTTAAACCAAAATAAGTCTTTATACAAAGAACTTAGCTCATACTTGTTTACTTTTTTCAATTATTCTCTAGATTTATAGCTCTCCTAACATTTAAATTCGCTTTTTTCCATCTCATTATAGAGGAATTAGATTTGACGAATCTCCGACCACCTGTTAGAATTGGTATTGATACAGGAGGAACATTTACAGACTTTATTATAGTATCGGGAGGAACAGGTGAAATTCGAGCATGGAAAATTCCTACAACCCCAAATGATCCCAGTGAATGTATTATTAATGGGTTAAGAGAAGTTATGAATCTATTCCATTTTGAACCGCAAGATATTGAGCTTCTTATACATGGGACAACAATAGGAACCAATGCTTTTTTAGAAGGTAAATGCCCAAATATTGCATTTGTAACCACTAAAGGGTTCCGTGATATAATTGAAATAGGGCGTCAACAGCGTTCGGAATTGTATAACCTAAAATTCAAGCAAAAATATCCCCTATCTTTCACTAAAGATGCTATTTTTGAAGTGGAAGAAAGGCTGGATGAAAATGGTCAAATTATTAAACCTTTAAAAGAAAAATCTTTAGAAAAACTACTTAATCTTCTTAATTCCAAAAAAATAAAGACTGTAGCACTTTCATTACTTTTTTCGTTTCTTAATCCAACACATGAAGAAAAAATAAGTTCTTATTTGACTGATAGGGGCTTCAACGTTTTCCCATCTCATGAAATAAGCCCCCAAATAAAAGAATATGAAAGATCCGTGACTACTATAGTTAATGCAAAAGTCAGTCCTATAGTAAACAATTATCTGCAAAGACTCCAATCAAAATTGCTCAGAGAAGAAATCAACAATCCTTTGTTAATAATGCAGTCCAATACGGGAATGAGCGATGTCTCAACCATCAGTCGTTCTGGGATACAGACACTTTACAGTGGTTTAGCAGGGGGAGTACTTGCCGCTGCAGAAAGTTTGAAGCATTTAAGCCGAACACATCTTGTATCCTTAGATATTGGCGGAACTTCAACAGATGTATCCGCGGTTATTGACCGTCCTATAATCCTCCGTTCAAGAATATTCAACGGTTTCCCACTTGTAGCAAATATGGCAGATATTGAAACTATTGGAAGCGGAGGAGGGTCAATTGCTACTTTTAAGGATGGTTTGTTAACAGTTGGGCCTGAATCTCAAGGGGCTAATCCTGGACCTGCTTGCTATTCGTTAGGAGGAGATAAAGTAACTTTAACTGATGCAAACATGTATTTGGGCTATGTTCATCAAGATAACTTTGCTGGAAACTTATCAATAGATACAAAAAGATCCTTTTTCTATTTGAAGAAACTCCTCGAAGAAATACTTTTATCGCCCTTTCCTTTAGAGATAGAGTCTGTCGATCATTTGGCTATATCAATCAGGAAAATACTAAATCATAATATTGCTCAAGCTATTAGGGTAGTTACTATCCAGAAAGGCCTAGATGTTAGAGATTTTGGCCTTTTAGGCTTTGGAGGAGCTGGACCAATGCAAGCTTGGGATATTGCTCAAGAGCTAGAGATAGATTCGGTTATTATTCCTCCTTTCCCTGGTGCATGGTCAGCTTATGGACTTGTTGCAAGTAAAATAAAACATGAAAAAACTCATTCTTATTTACAAGAAATAAATGAAATAAATCTTGATAAAATAAATAATAAACTTGAGTCTATTCAAGAAGAATTAAAGGAAATATTAGATACGGAAGGAGTGGGAAGAAAGGATCAATCGTTCATTTATTCGTTGGACTTAAGATATTTGGGTCAAGCAGAATTTCTAACTGTTTCTATATCTTATCCAGTCATTAAAAGTCAATTATTCCCAATTGTAGAAGAGTTTCATAATTTACATCAAAGAAATTATGCTTGGAAGAGTGATGAGTTGAGCGTAGAAATTGTGAATTTGTCTGTCGAAGCTATTGGCGATGTACCAAAAATTGAAATCAAGAAATTGACTTCAGGTTCTAAGAACCCCCCAGAGATAGCTTGTAAGAGCAGTAGAAAGGTTATGTTTGATGAAAATTGGTTGGAAACAGCTGTTTATGCTAGAAGTGAACTAAAGGCAGGTAATATTTTGGAAGGCCCTTGTATAATTGACCAACTAGATAGCACAGCTGTTATTCCTCCTAATGTGTATGGAGAAGTAAATAAAATGGGCTATATTTTTATGAAAAAAAGATAATTGTCTCAAATTTTCTATTCAATAAAGGTGAAAATAGCATATTTATTCTTAGTTTGCTCTAATTTTGCTGTGTAATAGTTTTCCCATTGTTGTTGATCTTTAGGTTTTGTAGTATCTAGTATACCAAAACTCAGCCTGTCTTTCTTTTTTGTTCTTTTGATGCTAATTACATTGCCATTACTCTTAACAACTATTCTTCCCCTAGAATCCAGCTCTTCAAACGAAAAAATACCTATACTTCTTGTACCATCATCATAAGTATTCAAAAGGTTTAATTCGCCAATATCCCAATTAATTACAAGTTTATATGCGTCATGTAATTTAAGATTTTTCTGACTCATCTTTATCACTCAAGTTTTCTGAAATTCACTTACTCACTAATTAATGGAGAAATAGATATTTAAACCCAACAAAGAACCAAAAAATAATAAAGAAAGTGCTGACATACCAATGACTAAATTCTCTCTCATTGAAGTTCAAGTTATAAATCAAGCACTAAAAAACGTAGCCTTAGAAACTGGGATTGTTCTACAGAATTCGGCATTCTCTCCAAATATAAGGGAAAGATTAGATTTTTCCAGTGCAATTCTTGATTCTGAATGTAGATTAGTAGCTCAAGCTGAACACATACCGGTTCATTTAGGGGCAATGCCAGAGTCAGTGAAATGTATTGTTTCATATATTGGTTTAGATAACCTGCTTGAAGGGGATATTTACATCGGAAATAATCCCTACCATGGTGGAACACATCTGCCTGATATAACTGTTGTAAAACCAATCTTTTACCAGCAACAATTGGTAGGTTACATTGCTAATCGTTGCCATCATTAACATGTGGGGAAAGAAAATATCGTCTTAATCTCAGGCTGATAAGAGAAAGATATTTGGTTGATTTTTTAAGTGTTTTTTATGAATGATAATCGAGTTACCAACGATAATTCATAATACTTTAAAAGAATTAGAATTAGCTCTTCCTTTATGTTGAATTAATTATTAACAGAACTTTAAATCAAGTTTCGACAAATGAAAAAAATTGTACATTATTGTATTTCTAATTAAAAAAACGATACGCAGATTTTAATCTCCATTTAGTATTCCTCGGTTGGTTTTAGTGAAAAATCAAGTGTTTTTCTTTAATTTACTTTTTAATTTTGAACAGAAATACGAAGGGTCATAATATTTCACCATTATCTTTTCAATGATTGACAAATAGCGTAAACACGCCATACCCAATTCAATTATAAACATCATAAACCCTAAATCTGAAGAAATAATTTCGAAACTTCGTGGCATATATTGCATGATAAATTGATGAAGTTCAGGTATTTGTGGTAAATATTTACCTAAAATCAGTTCAAGTCGCTCCTCTGCATAATGATTAATATGGTAAAACTGTTTTTTTAGTTCTTCAACCTCAGGCAAGTAATAACCATGAGCAATCTCATGTCTGATATCTAAAACAACACCAAATGCAGCTTTATCTTCAAACCATTTTTTATCCCTTTTCGTTAAAACTTTATCTATAAGACTTGATAGTTTTAAGTTTTTATCGGTTACCGCCAGGAGGTTTTTTATTCTTTCATTCAACTTATTACTTTGATTATACAACTTAAAGATTCTGTATAATTTATCTCCTTTAGGAGTTGATTGCCACATAAACTCAAACAAATCCCGAACAAAAGCATCCATAAAAGCAAATAATCTCAATGTGAAGTATGAAACTAAATGAGATAAAAACTTAGATTCTTTTATTCCGTCTCTCGATAATAAATCTAATTCTTCTTCATTTTCTTTCCCTGAATTCTTAATTAATTTCACGATTTCTTTTTCCGATATAGATTTTAGAATGGGTTTTAGAAGGGTTGTCCAATATTCTTCTTTAGAATTACCTTGTTTTTCAATTTCATCTAAAAATTTTGTTTTCCCTAAAGAGATACTTTCTTCCGTTGATAATTCTTTAAAAATTATTGAACGATCGCTAATTAGCACTACTAGAATATTTATTATAGAAACAAGACCTATTAACTCCTTGTATTTATTTTGAAATTTCTTACCAAATCTAGTTTTAAATAAATCCATTTCGTTTTCAAAAAAAACATTTTTATTTTTTTCAAAATTGTCAATACATCGGTTAATTAGCTTAGTTAATTCAACTTCGGAAGGAGGTGCTTTCATTATTTTAGCTATATATTTCACAAATTAAAATAGTTTCCTTTTGATTAGATGTTGTTACTGCCTTTAAAACTTGTAAATTCTTTTAAAAATGCGACTTTGTCTGAAAGTTCTCATGCTAGTGTTTTACGAAGTTTAATGTGTTATTCATTTGTCTTAGTTGCTATTTGGAATTTTTCAAGAATTGAATATAATATAAAAAAAGCGTTTTTTTGTTGTTAATATTCCAATATTTCCATTTTTCTAAAGATCTTGCTAACTCTTGCTGTTCTTTTGAATACTTTTCTAGTGGTATTCCTTTTGATGTTGCATCAAATACATGTCCCATTACCATGTACCTTTACGAGTACCATCAAGATGTTCATGAATACCGCCACCATTTTACATAGTAAGATAATTTCTATCATACTTAACTAGATTAAGTATTTTGGCTGGATATAAACCTTCAGAAGCAACTTGGAAAGAGGGGTTGGTTTTATACATTGAATCGATTAAAGCTTGTTTAAGTTGAAGTTCAAGTCAATAAAAATAATAATCTCTTGAAGTAACTGATTATTATTATAAAAATGTAATAAAACTTAAAACAAAAGAATAAATAATGAGATGAGTTTAACAATAATGATGATCTAGCTGTATTCGCGGGTGGCGAAAATCCTTAAGTCTTCTATATTACAGGGACAGATTTTACTTTAGATAGGTTTATTATAAATGGTGTTAAGTATCATATAGAAATTTAGAAGTAAATTTGTATTAATATATCTCTGTGGGATTCAGAATGTTTAAGAGGAATACAATTAAAAACAGAATGTCATTCTTCATTTATTCCTCGATATTAACAATTACAATTCTGTTTCTATTACTAGTTGGAGGGATTTTTGCTTCTGTTCAGACGGAAAAAAGTAAAGTAGAAATTTTGAAATATCAAGATATTGGATTTAACAACAACGAAGCCCCCAATTTGGCAGATTTTTCGTTTCTTGTTCTTTATGAAAATTTTGCATTTGAGGATAGCATTTTTCTTACACAATTTATAGAAAAAATGGCTCTACTTGGTAGTATGAAAAATTTTTTACCACATGTAATTTTAAAAACAATGAACATAGGTGAACCAATTACTATTTTTACATCAACAACAAATTTATCTTATAATATTATAGGTGTTTCTCAATCTACTCTTAATTGGATGTTCCCCAACACAACATTTTCGACAGATACAATTCATTTGCCTAACAGTTTTAATCAATCAGAACACGTAGAAGTAGGAAAAAATGTTACAATTGAATTATATAATAATAGTAAAGAGGTAACAATAGGACAATTTTACGATGAACCATACTACATTTTCGATAATAAAATCACGGATGTCGGACTTGTTCCCTTGTCTTTATTTTTTAATTTGACAGAAAATCGCAACATACGATCCTTATATGTTTTTGGGCTTATTGACAGTGAATCAGACTATTTATGTAAGCTTTCGCTTCAAAAAATTGACGATTATTTTAACGAAGTTAAGGAAGATATAGATGTTCTAGCAGAAAAGAATAATGTTCTTATAAATTATTGGTTATACTGGAGAGAGAACTTTGCAGAAAGTGTAAGGGGAAAACTACTAACCCAATTTGGTCAACTTCAAGTTGTATTAGCTCCAACGTATTTGTTACTTCTGCTAATATTTTGGTTTACAATGACTGAAAGTTTTATTCCACTAAAAAAAGAATATCGCCTTTTTCTTACACGAGGAGCCAAACCCCGTAAATTTATTCAACATTATTTAGTGATATTTATTCTTTTTGATATCAGTTTTCTACTATTATTTGGAATAATCGGAGAAATAATTTCGCAATTATCATGGCAAACTTCTTCTATTGGGTTTTCGTTAATTTCTGGTATTTTAACTCTTGTTTTACTTGAACTAATTAAAATAATAGCTTTAATACTCTTTACTAAACATGAACAATTATTCTTCAAAACTCAAACTGAAAAACCAAAATCATCTCTCAGCAAGAAGGGTTTGTCAGGAAAATATATTCTTATTCTATTAGCATTTGGGGGAATTGTGTTAGGTTATTCTTATCTTTTACCTTTATTTCTACCTTTTGAATCTCTTACTCCAGTGGTCCAGACAACAAGAATAGTTTCAGGTGTCATACTATTACTGACTATTGCTCTATTTTCTTCTAAACTCGGCATAAATACGCTTTTTCGCTTTATTCAACATTCCTCCTCAGTTTCTTTTTTGGCAGTATCTAAGCTTCTATACAGTTTGTTCCTTTTTAAAAGACGTCGTTTTCAATTTTTTAGTATAATCGTATTTTGGGTGATCTTACTCTCAACATACGTTATTAATAGCTATGGCATGGATGTTCAGATAAAAAATCGCTATTGGGAGACTTATAATCTTGATATAGAGTTGTATGTAGGGAGGGGTTCGAAACCGGTAATGAATCCTGCTTCCTACTTATTACTTGACGATGTTTCAAATATTCTTTCAGATAACGATATTAAGAATTATATTCAAGTAGCGAGATTAGAACTTATAGAGGAAATCGGAGGAAATGAAGTGAACAGAGGAACCATTGTCTTCCTACCTTTTGCTAATGTTACAGCTGCTTGCCCTTCATTTCTTTCTTTTGAAAATTCAAAAGGTGAAAGTGTGAATGCTTCTGCTTTTAGTGAAAATGAAAATCGTGTTCTTTTATCTCACAAAGCAATTAGGAAAGAAAAATACAATGTGGGAGACAACTTGTCTCTAAATATGCGGTTTCTTGGTCCTGTATTAAACTCTTCTTTAACAGAAAAACAAAGTGTTAATATAACGATATATGATGATTTTACTTATGTTCCGTTTTTTAACAATGAACCTTTTTATGAATATGGTGGATATGGAGATTATGTTTACTTAGCGGATTTTTCTTTGATGGAGAAAATCTTTGGGGTATCGTTTTTTACATACATTTTATTTGAACTCAAGGAAGATGTTGACCCACATCAGTGGTATGATAGGATCCGAAATAAACTGAGTAATGTTGAGGATCAATTCAGGATTATCTTTACAAAAGATAAGATAAAAGAATACTTAGATATATATGTACTTCTTCCAATAGAAGGATTCCTACTCTCTCTTATAGCTATATTCTTTACTTTTTTCTACTTTCAAGTAATTTTTAGAGAAAATGAAAAACAATTATTAACTTCTATTTCAAGAGGGATGAATCCCAAATTGCTACAGCGCACTATTTTCAAATGTTCTGTATTATTAGTAATGATAAACTTACTATTGAGCTTTATAATGGGTGTAATAATTTCCGTTGTAATCCCTTTTGGTCCTAGTTTTGAGGAAATTAAAATGTTTCAAATAAGTTTCCTTTCCTTTTTTGTTTTACTAGAATTTGGGGGGATAATATTAGGGATTCTAATCATGTTAATTATCAATCATATAACTCTTATGAAAAGGATTAATACATCCAATTTAACAACTTTAAGAGAAACAATATTAGGGTGAAGAAAGTGCATAACAAACTTATTGTGGAGAATTTAGAAAAGGTGTATAAAACAGAAGTGGAGACTATAGCTGTAAGAGACTTCAATCTAAAAATGAACTCTGGTGAGATCGTTACACTAGCTGGTCCAAGTGGATCTGGAAAAACAACTATCTTATTCTGTATTGCTAGTCTTTTAGAACCTACTTTTGGTAAAATTATTGTTAATAATAAAGTCATTAATACATTTCTTGCTGAAGATTTAATTGCTTACAGACGAAATATCGTTGGTATAATATTCCAAAATTACAATCTTATAGAATATTTGACAGTTTTTGAGAATGTAGCTTTCCCTCTCTGGTTAGCTGAAAAGAAAAAGAAAGATGTAAAGGAAAGAGTCAACGATTTATTAGACAAACTAGATATTGCTCGATATGCTCAAACTTTTCCTTGTTTCTTAAGTATGGGCGAACAACAAAGAGTAGCTATTGGAGTGGCACTAGCTAATGATCCAGAGATAATTTTAGCTGATGAACCTACAGGTAATTTAGACCGTAAGACTGCTGATATTGTGATTAATCTTTTAATTAACGAGGTAGAAGAGTCAAGAAAAATACTAGTTCTTGCTACTCATGATGAGAAAATTATTCATGATTCCGCAAGAGTAATATCCCTTGAAAAGAGAACATAAATCCACCAACTACTTTTGTGTTGTTAAATCTTTATACAATATTATTACTACTATACGCTCATTTTCTTTTGATACTTCTTCCCAAAATGTTCTTATCGTTTCTTTCTCTTCTGTACATTCTTAGTAATTTGTTGAAGTAAAATCTAATAAAAGCACCTTTCCATTGAAATCCCTTATTTCTTTCACTATCTCATTTATGTGTGTGAAAGTTATTTCCTCCCATTTTGTTATTGTTGCAGTAGTTTCCGTTGTTCTTTTGTTTCTTTATTTTGAAATTCTTCACATAAATAATTTGTATATACACCTATCTCTATTCCTGTCCCTATTAGTGAAACTACCACTGTTACTACTGTTACTGTCGTACACTGAGTGTAGAAAAGTTGACTAATTTTGCATTACGCACTCTTATGCAGTTAAAGGAGATGTAGAGGGAGAACAAAAAAGAACTATGTAGGATTATATAATCGTAACCACTATCCTGAACGACTCATAAGTGTTGAACACGTTTTCGTAATAATTAAACTCCATCCTCTCACCATTTACAACCGAATGATGACTAATAAACTTAAGACCTTACTTTGCTCTTTTCTCTAATACACCTTTATTTTGTACGCTCAAACGCTCTGGAGGTGATAAATAGGTTTTGGGACAAGCTTTTGATTCAATTGAAGACAAATGTTTTTCGAATTTAAGTTTGTCTAAGTCTTGGAGAACGGCAAAATATGAGCTTATTAAAGAACTAGAATAGGTAACCACATATACTAATACTATGCCCCTTGTAGTTTAGACATCAGAAGATGGGGAATATTCAGAACGTTCACCAATTAAAATCCATACACTATAGAAGTTATTTTTATACAAACATTAAGCGAATTTTATTGCTGTATTACATATTTTTTCTCCTTGCTTATAAATGAGTTCTAACATAAATGAGTGATAAAAAATGGCTGAAAAGGGTTAAGAATATACATCTATTCTTTCTTGCGGTTTTGGTAAAGATAGGTGAAAGTCACTGAAAACGATGATTGAGCGATTAAGAGAAGATTTAAGGAAAAAGAGTGAAGTTTTTTCTTTCTTTATATCTATTCTTAGAAAAAATATATTACAAAAAGAAGCGAAAAAGAGAAAGACTTCATTTCAGATTAAAATCTTCATGTTGTTGATACTTGTATCCATGATTTTCCAGAGAGTTAACGCTGAAGAACATTCTAATTCTTATCTGGAAAATTCTGCTATAACTCTCCTTCCTCAAGATATTGTTTTTGAGTATGATTCAACCTTTAACAAACAATCGTTTACTGTTGAACTCTCTCACATTGAACTTGATGTTTTAAATAGCGTTAATCTCTTTTTCAAGCAAGAAGGAGATAAAACCGATGGATCATTAAAAGTTGTCTTCCTATTCAATGACACAGGGATTGAATTTATAATCTCACGTTTATATCAAGACCAACAAGAACATAATTTGACGC
>BPTO01000099.1 GCA_023705985.1 Candidatus Heimdallarchaeota archaeon
TTAGTAATAAGCTTGAATCCATGATTACTCAAGGTATAACAACAGCTGCTGTGGGACAATGTGGTTCTTCACTTGCACCTATCAGTGACGAAACTTTTGATCTTTTCAAAAAAGAAGTTGACATGTGGAGTCCTCCAGGTGTTGAAATTGATCTGTCTTGGAGGAGTTTTGAAGATTATTTGAAGGAACTAGAGAAGGGAAAATGTTCGACGAATATTGTTCCTGTTGTAGGTTTTGGCTCTATCCGCCTTGCTGGAGGACCAGGTTATGAAGATCGACCACCAACCCCTGGAGAGTTAATTAAAATGCAATCCTATGTCGAAGAAGCTTTGCAGTCTGGAGCTTTTGGTATGAGTACAGGTTTAATCTATTCTCCTCAAGTTTATGCTAAGACAGATGAAGTGATTGAACTCGCTAAGATAGTTGCTAAATATAATAGAATATACTTCTCCCATATCCGCGATGAAGGTGCAAAAGTTGTTGAAGCTGTGGAAGAATTTATTCGAATAGTCAAAGAGTCAGGCTGTAAAAGAGGACAAATTGCTCATCACAAAGCATCAGGGATAACTAATTGGGGGTTAAGCAAGAAAACATTAGATCTTATTCATGATGCAAATCAAAGAGGATTGGACATCACCTGTGATCAATACCCTTACAATCGAAGTATGACTTCTCTTATCACTATTCTTCCCCCTTGGGTTCACGTTGGTGGAATTGATTCAATACTTGAAAGATTGAGTGTTGCAAAGAATAGAGAGAAAATCAAAAACGAAATGGAAGAAGGATTAACAGATCACGAAAACTTTGCTAAACATCAAGGTTTTGAGAATATCTTCATTGCTTCAGTCAAGACTGATAAATGGTCAGACATTGAAGGAAAAAGTATTGCTGAAATAACAAAAACACGAAATCTTAAGGATGATTACGAAACTCTCTTTAGTATAATTTGTGATGAGAAAGGTGAGGTTTGGATAACAATCGAAAGTATGGGAGAAGAAGATATCAAAAGGATTATGACAAGTGAATATAGTATGGTCTCAACTGATGGTTCAGGTGTTTCTCCAGAAGGTCCTTTAAGTCATGGTAAACCCCATCCTAGATTTTATGGAACATTCCCAAGAGTGCTAGGTAAATTTGTAAGAGAAGAAAAATGGTTGTCACTAGAAGAAGCAATTTGGAAGATGACTGGATTCCCAGCAAAGAAACTGGACTTAGAAGAACGTGGATTAATAAAAGAAAAATACTGGGCAGATATAGTAATATTCGATTCTGAAACTATTAAAGATGAAGCTACATATGAAGAACCTCATAGATTCTCGACAGGAATAGATTATGTTATCGTAAATGGTAAGATTACTGTAGAAAAAGGAAAACAGAAAGAAGTTCTGGAAGGAAAAATTCTAAGAAAATAGAGTTGAAATTAAACTTCGAGTTTCCTCAGCTAATAAAATATAATTTCTACCAAGCTTATCCTAACTATAATAATCAGTTCTTTAAGGAGAAGAAAGGATCTCAAGAATATATAATACAACATCTCTCTATTTTCTAATGTCGCATGAGTACAATTTAAAAAGGCTTTATCTTTTCTTTTCAAAGAAAGGAGATTTTGAAATGGATGCTTTAGAGAAATTAAAAAAATATATGCTTGTTGATGGTTTTTCAATGATTCTTGATTTACAGAAAAGCAAGGGTTGTAGATTACATGATAAGAAAAGTGGTAAAACATATCTAGACTTCTTTTCGTTTTTTGCTTCGTCACCCATAGGATTGAATCACCCTGATATGGTATCAAAGGAATTTTTGGACAAACTTGCTTATGTTTCGGTCAACAAACCTAGTAGTTCAGATTTCTATACTGATGAAATGGCAGATTTTGTTGATACTTTTGGTCGTATAGGTATACCTAGTTTTCTACCTAATCTATTCCTGATAAGCGGAGGAGCTTTAGCTGTTGAAAATGCTCTGAAAGCCTCTTTTGATTGGAAAGTTAGAAAGAACTTTGAAAAGGGAATCGAAAAAGAAGTTGGTTCAAAGATTATACACTTTGAACAGGCATTCCATGGAAGAAGTGGTTACACATTAAGTTTAACTAACACTTTTGATCCAAGAAAAACTAAATATTTCCCCAAATTTGATTGGCCTAGAGTTTTAAGTCCTACTATAACCTTCCCATTGGATAAACACTTAGATGAGATTAAACAAGCTGAAGAAAAGAGTTTGAATCAAATAAATGCGTCGATAGACCAATATGGTAACGACATCGCTGGGATATTAATTGAACCCATTCAAAGCGAAGGTGGTGATAATCACTTACGTAAAGAATTTTTTGAGGAATTACGTAAGATTGCAGATGAAAATGAAGTTCTGTTGATATATGACGAGATTCAAACTGGTATTGGCATGACAGGAAAATTCTGGTGTTATGAACACTTTGGTGAAAAAGCTAAACCTGATATCATTTCTTTTGGTAAGAAAATGCAAGTCAGCGGTATTCTTGCATCAAACAGAATCAAAGAGGTTGAGAATAGCGTTTTTGAGGAATCAAGTCGTATCAATAGTACTTTTGGTGGAAATTTAGTTGATATGGTTAGAGCTCAGAAATATCTTGAGATCATAGAAAAAGAAGATTTAGTTGACAAATCTGATAAAAACGGTTCTTACATGCTCAATCATCTATTCGAGATTCAGAACGATTTTCCTGAGCTTATTTCTAATACTAGGGGTAAAGGTTTGATGATAGCTTTTGATCTGCCTTCCATAAAAATAAGAGACGATATCCAAAATAAAGCAATGGATAAACAACTGATGATTTTAGCTTGTGGAGAGAAGACGATTCGCTTCCGTCCAGCCTTGAATATTGAGAAAGATGAAATAGATGAAGGGTTAAATATCTTAAAAGATGTTCTTAAAACGTTTTAACTTTCATTAATTTCTTAAATCTTCTTCCTATTTTTTTCATTTTAAAGCAATATTAATATTAAGTACCAATAAGTAAACTTTAAAACAAAATCTTTTCAAAATATTTAAGGTGAGTATATGCCTATCGTTGAATGTGTCCCCAATTTTAGTGAAGGAAAACGCAAAGAAGTAGTAGATCAAATCGTTGAAGCTATAGAAAAAGGAGGCAAAATTAAGCTTCTTGATTCTAGAATGGATCCAGATCATAATCGAGCTGTTATATCTTTCGTAGGAGAACCTGAAGCTTGTTTAGATGCAGCTTTTGCTGGATGTAATAAAGCAGCTGAACTTATTGATATGGACGAACAAAAAGGAGAACACAACCGTTTTGGAGCTACAGATGTTATTCCATTTATTCCCATTTCAGATATTTCGTTAGAAGAATGTGCTGAATTAGCTGAAAAGTTAGCTAAGAAAATAGGGGATGAACTAAAGATCCCAACGTATCTTTATGGTGCAGCTGCTAAGAATCCAAGTAGGGAAGTTCTTCAAAAATATAGAACTAAATCTTTTCAATATGAGCAGTTAAAAGAAGCAATTATTGAAGATCCTATTTATGAACCTGATTATGGACCTAAAGAACTACCTAAAGCTGGTGCAACAAATATTGGAGCAAGACAGTTTCTAATAGCTTACAATATATACCTTGATACAACTGATATGGGTATCGCTAAAACTATAGCTAAAAATATTAGACATAGTGGTGGAGGATTGAGATACATACAAGCTGGTGCTATGAAAATTGAAGAAAGAAATTGCGTTCAAGTATCGATGAATATTACCGATTTTAAAGGAACTCCTCTTAATAGAGTCTTCGACATGACTAAAACAGAAGCTGCTCGTTTCGGAGTAAATGTTACTGAATCCGAAGTATATGGTATGATACCTTTAGACGCTTTACTAGAAGCTGCTGAATATTACCTTCAATTGAATAGTTTTGAGCGAAAACAGATTATAGAAAAACGTATTTATGAATAAGGTGAATTAAATGTTAATAGATAAAAAAATAACTGATTTTTTGGATGAACTTGCTTCTAATAGCCCAGCACCTGGTGGAGGATCAGCTGCGGCAATTGCAGGAGCTATGGGTGCTGCTTTAGGGAGTATGGTTGCTAACTTAACCATTGGAAAAGAAGAGTACGCAGAAGTTGAGGATTTTTTCAAGAATAAAATTGCTGAAACTGAAGAATTACGTAAAAAACTCACAGAACTAGTCGATTTGGACGCTAATGCTTTTACAGGTGTTATAAACTCTTTTAGGCTACCTAAAGATACTGAAGAACAAAAAGCTACACGTTCAGCTAAAATTTTAGAAGAGTACAAGAAAGCAGCTGAAGTTCCTATGGATACTTGTAGAGCTTGCAGAAAAGTTATAGATCTGCTTGATGAAATGGGTACCAAAGGGAATAAAAACGCTCTTTCTGATATAGCTGTAGGAGCTCTCTGTGCTTTGACTGGCTTAAAATCAGCTGTTCATAATGTTGAAATCAACTTAGGTTTCATCAAAACTAAAGATGCTGAATGGGCAAATAGTAAGTATAAGGAACTCGAAAGTTTTCTTGAAAATGTTGAAGAGATAGTCCATAAATTGGATGAAGATATAAGAGCTACATTCTAATCCTATCTTTTACATTTTTTTCTTCATAATTATCTATTTTTTTTCAATCTTCTATCGTAATGTTGATATTTACTTTTACTTAGAAAAACAAAAACTGATACTGCTTTGGTGTAAATTAAGTGAGTAGGTTTAACAATATTGAACAAATTCTCGAACCGATAAATGCTCCTATTAAGACTGAAACTGAACTAAGATTGGCAGCAGTACTGATTCCGTACTTCTATGAAAAAGATAAAATCCTTTTTACTAAAAGGAATGAAAATCTGAAACAACATCAAGGGCAAATAGCATTTCCTGGTGGAAGATTTGATGAATCTGATAAGAATCTAGCAGAAACTTGTTTACGCGAGACTGAGGAAGAAGTTGGAATAGTCTCATCAAAAATAAGATTATTAGGTCGTTTAAATCCTATAATCACAAATAGCAAGCATTTAGTTTATCCTTATGTAGGATTAGTTGATAAAAATGCTACAATAACTATAAACCCCTCCGAAGTGGATTTAGTTTTCTGTGTTACTCTTGCACATTTGATAGACGAAAAAAATTATTTATCTGGAAAGATAGATGGAATAGAAACCAACTATTATCAAGTTAAAGATTTCAAAATATGGGGTGTAACAGAAAGAATTTTGACAGATTTAATATCTAGAATGAAGGATTCCGAAAATAAGTGAATGTTACTATTTTTCTTTTCTAATCAGATGAATTGGACAACTAATAAATAACATAGATGGAATCTTCCTTATGTTCGATTCAGTTGAACTACCATCGGAAATATGTAAGCATTTGGTATCTATTACTCCTATTTTAGGCATTTCAGGAAGTTTTGATAATTATTCCTTATGGATGCTCCCTAAGTATTTTCCAATATCCTCAAATCAGATACTTATTCCATTTTCCTCAAAAGAACCTCCTGAAGAATTATCTTTAAATATTTTACGAAAAGGTGAAGATGACACTATGATTGCTACTTATAAGCAATCTAAACTTGACTCTAAGGTTTTAGAAGAAGGTAAGAAAATTGCAGCTCCTGTTTATAGTCGTTCTATCATAACTTTTGAAACTAGACTTTCGGAATCTTCACTTATTGCTGGAAAACAAAAACTTGCAGTTTATGACATAGTTTGCGCATATGGAGTTGGAGGGTTGGATCCTGATTTCAATGATGAAATAACTATAGCTAAAACAATTGAAGTTATGGCTCCTACACCAGTAGATACACTTGTAGTCGAAAAGAAACTGAAATGATAATATCAATGCAATGGAAAAAGTAAATAAGATACCAAGCAAATTCATTCCAATGGATAAAGTAGAAAAAGTTAAGACGTCAAAATATGTCTTAACAGGTAAACATATTAGAAAAATCCAAAAATTGTCTAAGCAACTAAATCTGGAAACCATCAATCTATTGGAAAAAATAAATTCCAAATTAGTTGAAGTAAGTCTTAGTCCACATTTTTCTTCATGGGAGCATGTAATAAGCTGTTTTGAGAAAGAGGATTTAAAAAATAAAATTACAAGAAGAGGTTTTGAAATACAAGAATTAAAAGAAAAAATAGTTATTCAGAAACAACTTCTCAAAGATTATGAGTATGATTATCTGGCAATTATTGAACTAGGAAGAGCTCTAGAATTACTAAACAAGGTGTAAGAATGAGTAAAAACAAAGATATGACTCTCTCTATACCTGAGAAGTTTGTTAGTGACAATACAAATTTAGGAAATGTAGCTGACGATATTATCAAATATGCTTCTCTGTTAGTCAATGACAACTTTGATCAGATAACCAAAGATTGCTCTGATGAAGTTTTAGAACCCCTTTATGAACAATATTACACTCTTAGTAAAGTCTATGGAAAATATCGGCAAGAACATGGAGTTATATATTTTGAAGGTAATGAGCTTTTTACGAGAAACACATTAACAGGTCTGAAATTAAGCCTTGTAATGCTAAAATTGAAAAGAGCTAGAAGTATATGGGGTGATCAATTGACTCTAGACTATGATTCAGCAAAAGAACTAATTGAGCATTTCTCTAGAAGATATCTCACCAAAGAAGAAGAAGAAGAAGATTTATGAACTAACGAACCCTTTTGTCTTTTTCTTAAAGATATCAAATAGTCCTAAACCAAGTGAATCAGAATTATACTCTACTTCGAAATATTCTGCTTGTGGTAGTTTTTCTACTAACATTTTTACATATTTGATTGGGTGAATTCTATCTTTTCTTGCTCCAATTATGATTATTTTATCTTTTATGGTTTCATAATTTTCATTTAGAATGTTAAAATCTACAACATCTCGAGTACCAATTCTATATTTCCTAAAATCAGTTCTATTTATACCTTGTAAAATATATTTTCTCTGAAGTTTATCTCTACCACTAATAAAAAAAGTTCCTATTCTAGAAATAGTTTTAGTTACAGTTTTATGCCAGAATAACGGTAATCTACCGTAATAAAAGGCTATCTTGCCAATATAATTGTAAGGTAATGGTGATACAAGTATTGATAATTTTGGATGTATGTGTTGGTCAACTAGAAGTTTGAGTGTTGCTATGCTTCCTGCTGAGGTTGTTATAAATATAGCTTTTTGAATATCAATATTGAGCTGCTCAATAATTTCTAGTATATCTTTTCTTATTCTCGCAAAGGTTATATTTTCAGTTCCAAGAATAGCTGTTTCTTTCTCTCTAGTTTCCAAAAATATAACATTATAGTCGTGTATGATTTTTGATAAGAATATTTGCCAAGCAAACATATAGGACCCCATACCACCTATAACTATAACATTAATTCGTTCACTTCTCGAAGGAGCATTTTCAAAGGTTTGAACCCTTAACTTTGTACCATCACTTACAGTTAGATATCTTTTCAAAGTTATATCTTCAAGCAATATTATTCAACCCTCTGAAAGTGTATACCTTTAAGTGTGAGGTTACTTTTTAATTTTTCTAATCAACTAAAGAATAAAAACAGCAAAAAAAGATTTAAACAACTTCTTTAAATGGAAATCTATGACCTCAGCTTTCGAACAATTAGCTGAAGAATCTTATATTAGATGTAATTTAGAAGCTAACGATAGACTACGAGTGCTAAGATTAAAAACTAAAGGTGATAAGAAGGGAACAATTATCCTTATTCCTGGTTTTGGATCTCAAATTTCTGCTTGGGATGAGTTTTTAGAATTGAAGAAAGAAGATTACGATTTGATAGCAATAGAAACTCGAGAGATTCATACAGCATTACTTGAAGAAGATAAGCTTTTCACTGCAGATAGATATACAGAAGATGTTCGTGTAGTAATAGATTCTCTTGAAGTTGAAGATTACATTATTGTTACCTCAAGTATGGTAGCATCTTTTGTTCTTAGAGCATTAAGCAAGAAATTAATTAATCCAAAACTATCTTTCTTTGTTGGACCTGTTAAAGATACAACCTTACCTAAATGGTCTTGGTTTTTTGTTTATATCGCTTATCCGATAGTCTGGAAATTAGCAGTTAAACCTTTTGTAAAATTTTACATAAAATATTTCGCATTAGATAAAAACGAAAAAGAGCAAATTAAGAAATATAATGATTATCTTGATAAATATGATGTACGAAGAGCAAGAAGAAGCTTAATCCAACTAAGGAAATGGGAAATGACTGAAGAAGAACTGAAAAAAATTCATTCGAAATGTGTTTTGGTTGGTGCAGAGACAGATAAAGCTCATACATCAGAAACAACTCGCTGGATCGCTTCTTTTATAGAAAATTCTACTTATATTGACCTGGGTACGAACATGAACGCGCATAGCAAGCCTATGGCAGACCTAATAGAAGAAATTCTTAAAAAAGTAAAAATTATAGTTTGAAATTTTCCAAATTATTAGATTCACACAAAAAAAAGTTAAATATTTGTAATAGAGATGCTATTTATGAGTTCAGAATTCGAGGTTATTGCTTCTAAACTTATAGTACAAGTAGGAGAGAATTTAGACGAAACATTAAGAGTTCTTACTTCTGAACCAGAAGGAGAAAAAAAAGCAACAATGGTTCTAATCCCTGGTTTCATTAGCCTTCCTTCGGCTTGGGATGAACTATTAATGAAAATGAAAGATGATTATCACATTATCTACATAGAAACACGAGAGAAACACACCTCTAAAATAAATAAAAATTCTTCTTTTACAGCTGAAAGATTAGGGGATGATATAGCTCAGGTTTTAGATTATCTTATGATCGAGGAATATTTTCTTGTGACTTCAAGTATGCTAGCTGCAGTTGTTTTAAGAGCTCTTAGTAGGAAAGTCTTAAATCCTAAATTGACTTTTCTTATTGGTCCGGTAGTCTCATTAACTGAATCTAATTTCTACTGGTTCGTACTCAGAGTCAATGTTCCAATGGTTTATTTTCTTATTGTTAAACCTCTTGCAAAACTCTTAATGGGTGTTGTTCATACTCAAAAGGATCAGAAAGGTCAAACCAACAAATACAAGCAATATCTGGACAATGTTGATATTAGACGCGCTCGGAAATGTGGTCTTCAACTTAAAGTTTTAAAAATTACTGAAGCAGAATTAAAAACTATCAGATCAAAGTGTATTTTAGTTGCTGCAGAAAAAGATAAAGCTCATAGATCAAAGATTACACATTGGATGCATGAAAACATTGAAGATTCGGAATATGAAGACTTGGAGACAAATATTGCAGCTCATGGATTAAAGTTATTTGAATTAATTGAAGAGAAGTTGAATAAATAGGTACTCTCAAAAAATCGTCGCAAATTTATTAAATATCTAGATGTTACTTAGAAACAAATATATAGTTATTTAACCATTGTAAATAGATATAATAGTAAATAAAATAATCAAATCATCTAGTTATACTAACTTTGGTGTAAAAATAGTGTACGCTCCTTTTAATCTACGGCATGCAAAAGCTTTCAAGAATCCAATTATTAAAAAGATTGTTGATTCCATCAGTGTTACCAGTAAAAATGTGCTGCAGTTATTCAGCGAAAAAGTTCTAGAATATGCTCAAAATAGTGAAATTAACAATGAAATAAGATTTTTGGTTGTTGATATGTCTATATGTTCTCGCAATTTTGAACAAATTTTGCATTTCACTGAGAATTTGGAGCGTCCTGAATACTTCTTATACAGAGCTTATGCATATTCTAGAATGCAACAAACTAGTAAAATAGCAAGTTTGAAGCTACAATTTCAACAAAAATTCCTAGAAACACTCACTAATCCTAGAAACACTTTTATTTTAAAAACAATGGAATTCTTCTTGTTGTACGGTGAAAAGGATTTCGAGTCTTCTTTAATAAAATTGGAAGAAAATGAAGAAATTCTAAATTCTACAGATGAGTTGAATAACAAGTTATTCACCAATCTCTTTCTGACTCTAGCTGCTCAAACTTATTTACTAGTTAATTCTTTAAGTAAAGTGGAAGAGACTTCCAGAAATATCCTACAGAGTGCTATTAAGCAAAAAGATCCTTATTTCCAATCAGTTGCACTTAATTTAATAACCAATGTTCTAATAAGTAGAGGTAATTTTAGAAAAGCTCAAAGAATCCTTAACTCAGCTATCATCCCAACAGAAGAAACGGGATTAGCTGCCGATAGAGCTAGTTTACTAACCAACTCAGCAAAATTAGAATTAGCTAGAGGAAATTATCAACGTTCTATTAAACTGCTAAATCAGATATTTAAATTAGTAGCAAAAAATCCCCGCTCACAAGCAATAACTGCTCTTAATATTACGGAATTGCATATCATACTTAAAGAATATGAGCATGCTGAGCTAAGTCTTGATCTAGCCCGAACTTTGGATGAATTGAATGAATTGAAACTAGTTGAACCTTATCTGTATGATGTGTGGTTGAAAATAGAGCAAGATAGGTTAACAGACGCTGAGAACTTGATAAAAAGATGCCATGAAATAGTAGAAGATACTGGAGAAGCAAGGCAAATACCAACAATACTTTATTTTGAAGGAATGCTAAAAAAGAAAATTAATCTCATCCCTGAAGCGATAGAAAAATACCAAATGGCCTTTCAATATGCTAATCAGATGCAAAACATAGAGATATTAATCAAGAGTCAATTTCAATTAGCTTCTATTTTCCTTGAAAAGTTTAAAGAAACAAAAGAATTGGCTGACTATTCAAATGTATTGAATTACTTGAACAATCTAGTAGTACTCTCCGAAGAACAGTTTGTACCAAGACTTATGTGTGATATTCATATTATCAAGGGATTGGTTTTCGCACAAGGAGAAAAGATAGAAAGAGCTCTTGAGGATTTAGATAAAGCTAGAGAGTTAGCTTCAAGATTTGGCTACAAAAGCTTGCTAAACGAGATAAAGAGTTTAATAGCTGATTTGGAGATAATTTCTGAAGATAAGGAATCCGATAAGAAATCACTTGAAGAAAAGGGATTCAAAGAAACCAAAAAGATGGAGGAAGTTCTTAGTAAATATTTAGATTTCAAATTTGTAAAGAACCCAAGAAAAACCTCATCTAAGTTATATGGTGTTGCAATTGTAGAAACACAATCAGGAGTCATTAATTATAAGTATGCCACAGATTATGAAGAAGAAAATGAAGCTTCTCTCACCGCAACAGTAATAGCGGCAGTGAACATGTTCTCAAATGTTTTATTAGAAGAAGAAATAATGCTAAAAGAAGCAATAGAGGAAAATAACGCATTAATGATTGAACAAATCGAAGATAAATTGATTATTTGTGTTTCTGATAATATTTCTTTGGATTTAAAAATAAAATTTGAAGAATATATTAAAAAACTAAAACAACGCTCTGAATTATTAAAGGAACTAGAAAGTAGTTCAGAAATATTAAACGAGATAGATACTCTAACAAAAAAGCATTTTGATTAGGAATTAAATGATTTTTCTTAATGAAATCATAAGATAGATTTATTGAAGAAACTTTTTAAAAGACTAATAAGTGGTGCATTATACCAATAGATTAAGAGGATAACAAATGGCTCAAAAATGGATTTGTACGCTCTGTGGTTATATATATGATCCTGAATTAGGAGATCCTGAAGCAGATATATCTCCTGGAACATCTTTTGAAGATCTCCCAGAAGACTATATTTGTCCTGAATGCGGTGCTGGAAAAGAGGATTTCGAACCCTACGAAGACTAGTTTAACCACTTTTTATACCTTTATTTCAATTTATTTATTGCCTTTATAAAGGATTTAAAAAGGAGTACGTTCTTTTATAGTTTAGAAGTTGATTTATAATGATGCAAAATGTGAGAATTGACATACCCAACATTCGTAAAACTGATCAACCGAAAATAATGTTGGTTTTTAACTACTTAGCAGGAG
>BPTO01000100.1 GCA_023705985.1 Candidatus Heimdallarchaeota archaeon
ATGTGGATACTAATGGTGATTGTTATTTAACCAAAATTAATCAAGGATTAGGGGGAACTATTGCCTCTTCTTCAATGTTTCTTATTCTTGATCAAGGTATAACCTTTAAACGTTCTACTCTAGGTATAGAGTTTATGTCTCCTGAAGATTTCTATATTTACCTACAATCTCTCTGTTATGGTGAGGAATTCCATATATATGTTAATGATTATGACATCAACGCCAATGGTGTTAATGATGGCACTATTTATGAATTAAACAAACTTGACGTAGGAACAATTGTTAACACTATTACTCTTACAACTAACAACGATTATGGTTATATTAGTAACTTGCATATTTGGGGTAACTACTCTTGGGGAGATTTCTATACCAACTTCGGTGATGGTGATTCATCTCTCAATGACTGGTCTCATAGTTTTGATCATCCTATGACTATCAGTAATACTGGAGATATGGTTATTTCGGATCTCACTAATCTTGGAGGAGAACATAGAATAGCTTATTACAATGCTTATTTTGGCGATGCTTTAATCTCTACTGCAATTAACTGTTCTAGTGCCTCACCTCATCGTAATCAAGAGGAGGAAATTATTGGTTATCATATAGCTGTGGGGATAGTTTTTAATTCTCAAAGCAAAACAGCTTATACTCTCTCTTCTTTTTCTGGTTACTTATTGATATATGTTTCTGATATTTACTATGATGGTACAAGTAACAGTTTTCACATCTACTTGTATCGTTACGATAATGGTGTACCCACACAACTTTATGATCATGAGTATTCTTCAATACAATTTCCTGTAGGTGAAGAAGATGATTTACCTTTACAAGTTTCTACTAGATATTACAATGGTCAATTAACTGTAGGTGTATATTTCAACAACACTCGTCTTAGTGAAAATTACTATACCTCTAACATTTACGAAAGTGGGTATATAGGTGTTTATGCAGAAGTTATGAATGATTATTGTGGTTTAGATGATGTCCAATCTGGAGCTATAACAGAATTTAGTATTATGCACAAATATTATTACCCTGAATCAGATAACGTTAATTATAACACTGATTCTGAAGAAAATTTCTTCGCTGGAGGAAGACTTTACGTTGCTGACAATGATGTTGAAATAAACGATTTAGGCGATTTCCTCGAACAAAAGAACATTATTATAACTTTTGAATTTCCTCAACTTAAACCTTCTTGTTTCATTGGTTTTGTTTACGATAAAGATGGTACACCTAAATATTATGGTTACCTTTTCAGAGCAGTTAGTTGGCAAGTAACAAGTGAAATCTGGTTACTTGACGGAACAACAACTTTAGATTCTACAGGTGGAACATTAATTGATTCTGATTGGCTATCTAAAAACTTTGGTAGAACACTCTATTTCGTATCTACGCTTTACGAACCTAGAAGTACAGGTGAGCCTTATGAAAGAGCTATAGATATAGACATTCAACTTTTCTCAGAAAAAGAATTTAGACCAGACACTGATCATCCTTTAAACAATATGGTCTCTATTGTTTATTTATCTTATACTATGGATCCTCCTTATGGTGAAGAACCTATATTCTCTATTAAACCAGTTCTTGATAAAAACAATTTGATAATTCATAACATAGAATTTGGTGGTGTTTATCCTATAGATAAAGAATGGTTAGATGAAAGTGTCTCACATGGTATTCGTGGTGCAGGTGAAATAGCTGACTATTACTTACAAGCTAAAGGTCAAGGAAGTATTAAGGTTGATACATCCACTTCTGCTATCTGGATGGAAAGACCATTTTACGTTCCTGAACAAACTGATTCTACAAGTATTAGTTTTACTTACCTATCTTCTACACCTCATTCTAAAGATTATGTTTTACTAATCTATAAAGACTCTACTGAATTTATGAAAATAGTTATATCAACCACTAATAACTCTTACGAAAAAATCACTACTTCTGTCAAAAATGGTGAGAATTATATTGATCAAACCACTCACTACGTTCCTTATTATCAATGGATAACTTTCTCCGTAGAGTTTTCCACTACCCTTGAACTTATTACAACTGTCGCATACAACAATAAGAATCTTCAAGAAGAAGGAGTTATCTATGCTTATCTGACTATAAACACTTATTATACTTTCAAACTTTCTAAAAATATCGATTCCTCAAGTGATACAGGCAATTTATATTTAGCTTCACTTGCTTTACAAAACGGTGCAGGATTTTCATCAACATTTGTTAATGGAGATATGTATGGTTGGCAACTTTCTGACAGTTCTAAATTCATCTACAGTACTGAAGTATCTCTCAATCCCGATAGTTTAACTCTTTACGCTGAACCTTTCGGTGGATGGTGCGATATAACTATATCTGTTGATGACGGAGAATATATACGTACTACTCGTATCGAAGTTGAAGATGAAGAAACCTTCAAACCTTATCTTTTGCGTTTGCCTGAAGAAGTAGATACTACTGAAATTCATAAATATACTATTATTGCTGATGGCATACTTACTATCTATAGTATAGGTTTCTTCCAATCCGTATCCATCAACAGTTGGTTAATAACCAAACCTTACGTTAATGATGAAATTAAAGAAGAAGTAACTTCTATAGGTAACACTGTAGTTGACTTTGAAGATTCTAATTATAGTCATGAAGGTACAACAAGTACTAATGACGATCTATTAGGTTCAGTAGGCATAATGAACAATGCAACAGAATTCGATGACGATTATTTAGGTATTTCCAATCCTATGACTTGGGACGGTAATATAGGATTCTGGTTAAAATGGGATAAAGGCGGTACTGATGTGCCCTTCATTCGTCTTGGTGTAGTAGTAATTAACGATTATGGAGATACACCCATAAATCAACTCTTTGATGTATATATTCACTTAAGAGTATCCTCAGATACCTTATATAATTGCCTAAAATATTCTCATATAATTTACCACAGTTACGTTAACCAAGAAACAGGTTTTACTCATGCTAAAGAGATTCACTACAACTTCTACTCTGATACCAATCAATGGCAATATATGAATCTTGATATTGGTGGACTTGTCGCTTATTACAAAACACATGATAATTTAGGTAAAGACCGTTACAACTACGTTTATGGTGGTTTTAATTTTCTTGAATTTGATACAGACAGTTCAAGTAGCACCATTTATTTAGACGATATTACCCTTTACGATCCTAGTGTTAAACAACCTGGCATCTTTGCTAGATCATATACTTATGCCAATGGATTCAACACTCAGACTGTATGGGTACCTCAACAAGTTAATTCTTTAGGATATATAGATTTCAACTCCTTAGATATTTCTGGAGCTTCCCTTAACGAACAGTCTTCTTTCGTTATCCAATGTAATTCAGGTGCTGATGCACAATTACACTTTTCCTCATCCAGACCATTTTTGCTTTATCAAGGAAATACGTTAATTCACACTAATTATGTCTTACCTAATACTATTAGCGATACCTATCTTGATATACACCTATATGAAGGAATTAATCGTTTTACTGTTAGGAGTATATCTCACACACTTATAGATACGCCTTGGATACTCAAAGCAGACATTTTAGCTCCTACCAACGTAGAAATTGTTTCCGAAGAATATCAATCAAGAAAACTCAGTGAACTCAATTCCGCTTGGTTCATCGATGATTGGCTCGTTTCTGACCGTCCCATCTATTGGGAGAGTTTAGATAAATATGAAATTCCACAGGTCGGTGAAGACGAATATTATGAGATACTCTATGATAAAATTGATGATTTTAAGATGCAAGAACTCACAGTTATGTTACCCTACGCAGGTGAACAATTTAACTTCACCGTTCCTACAAATTATAACGTTGATGTCACCGAATGGGTTAGTTTTAACTATGCTTACCCCAACGAAGATACTGGTCTTGTAAACTATATTTCAGGTGGAATGAACAACACTAATGTTGATGCAAATGATCAGATAGTTTATTATACTAATTTACATTTTCTAGATTCTTATCCTAATAACCAGCAACTCAATCTTACTTATTGGGGAGATATAGAAACTATCTATTATGATAGTGTATATGTTTATGGAAAAGCAGGAAAAACCAAACACAATGGTGGAACAGATGTTGCTACAGAGTCTTTAGGCGTTAATGGTACCAAAACCTTGTCAATTGATTTATGGGATTGGCAATATACACAGTTTTATAATGAAACTGGACACACTCAACCACACGCTCCTCATTTCTTGTATGATGTTAATCCTCGTAATCCAGGTGTTCATAGGATAACTATTATTATGAATGCACCTGACACTATAGAAGTTAATTCTATGGATATAAGAGCCAGTTTATCCTATCTTGACGATAACGTTAACTGTTTCACTAGTATTACTGAATATACTTCTTCTAAACAATCTCAACAAGAAAAAGCTGCCAAAGTACAATTAGATCAACGTTCAACTCCCGCCGATGGAAGTATGAGTAGTCACGACAAATGGGCTGGCAAAAAAATTATGGAATCATCTGTAACCTTTGATGGTATACGTTATCACAGCACCAGACAAGTTTATGTCGGTATAGATAACTATGATACTTATGAAGATATAGCAGATCCTGTTGGACTTGGCCCTGAAGATGCTATCGGTTTACTTACAACCATGATTATCTATGATGCTGGTACTAGACATGAGAGTTCAACTATTGTCCAACAAGCTATAGGACCAAATGCTGATGCTTATGAAAATTATCAACCTACTCAACTGTGTATCCCTTATACTATGACTTCGGGCATAATTACAGATAATTTCCTTCTTAATACTGACAATATAAGATTGTCTTATAGTACTCAAGATACCCTATATACATCCTTCAAACTTCAATTGAATTTCAACAGTAACAGTCTAAAATCTTCACAATTATCTATTACTAATCAAAGCTATTATGATGAAATCATTTCACAATTCGATTCATTTTTATCTTCTCCTGACAACGAAATAACTATCACTTATAGTTTGACAGAACCATTAACTATTCAAAGTGGCAATGAAACTCTTATTATTAATACTGAACTTTTATACATTACCGTTGATGATCTTGATATTGTTTTCAACAAAAAACTGCAAATATTACATGTTTCTTACAATGATAAGCACAATGTTGAGGAAATAACTGTCCAACTTAAATCAAGAATGATAATGCACTTAGATCCTCTAGGTGTCCATATGAGTTATAAAAAAGCCGGTTCAACAAATCACGGTTTCATAATTTATGACATTGATAAAATCAACAGTATTGGTTCAGGTAAAATATCCGTACCATCACATATTAGATTAGGATTCTTTAGTTCTATTAAGAAGTTCTTCAAAAAGGTTAAAGATGCCTTTTCAACCGTTGTTGATGCCATAAAGGAAACCATGAAAACAGTAAACGATCGTGTTAAAAACTTCATGAAGACGATAGGAGCTCAAATTAAAAATGCTATTCACAAACTCGTTGATGGTGTAATGGTCATTGTAGGTTTTATTGTAGATGGAGTTACTTACTTATTTGAGAAAATAGTTACATTAGTTAAAGGTATTGTTTCTGTGATTAAAAACATAGCTGTAGCTATAGGTCAAGCCTTTGCCACGTTCTTTGAAAGAATCTTTAAATGTTTCCAAACTGCTTGGGAATGGATTAAAAACGCTTGGAACAACGTTCTTGAATTTTGTAAAGCCGTCATACAAAAAGCTAAAGAATTCCTTAAGAAAGTTTTTGATGTAATTGGTAAAGCATTAAAATGGCTCATTAAAAAAATTGCTAAAATGTTCATGAAAGTGAATAAAGAACAAGAAGCTAGGGATACAGCTATAGCTAACGAAGCAAAAGCTGCAATGAATGAACAAGTTAAACTCTCTGGAGTTGCTGAAAAAGCTGGTAATGTTTGTGATTGGATAAAAGAAGCTATGATGTCATCGCTTGTCATGGACGTTTTACGTCTTAAACTTTTATTTGCCTTTGCTATGATCTTTGGTACTAACGTAGGTATGTTTGAAACTAAAGAGGTTGTAACCACTGTGGGTGTAAGACAGTTTGATGATGAAACAGCTAAAGATTTTTCACATGTTTATCAACTTGACCATGTTATCGATGTGTTAGCAGGAAGACAAGATCTAGCAGGTGATAGTAAATTCGACATATTTGATGAATCAACATATTCTTTACTAAATCCAGGGCAAGGTAGTACAACCGACGAAGAAACAGGTGTATCTTTCTGGCGAAGATTCGGTATAGGGTTAGTAGAGATAGAAAAACCACTTAGTCGAGGAAATTGGATTGTTGTCAAACAAGATACAGATCCTTATGATTTTGATTGGTTCTTTGGGCTAAGATCAAGATTACAGTTCGGTTTTGGTCCCTATGCATTAAAAATACCTTTCCTTAGTGAAAAAACTGTAATACAAATACTTGAAGTTGTTGTAGGTATTCTACCTGTTTATAATCTCATTCAAGATGTAAAAGACATGTGTCTTGACTCTCAAGCATTTTTCAGAATATTAGCTGGTTCTATGTTAATATTTGATTTAGGACAACTAGTAGGTGAACCTACCTCATATGTGGCAAAAACAGCCCATACTACAGTAAAAGCTACAACATCAACTATAAGATGGTTAGTTCAAACCATCTTTGGTTTGGTTAAAAAAACATTCTGGTTTATATGCAGAACAATTAAAAAGATAATAGGTTCTAAAGCATTTAAAGTGATGGGTGGTGGAACTGCTTTATTGGGTGCAGGAGTAGCTGTTTTCTTCGCACTGACAGTACCAACAGCTGCATGGGCGTTGATTGGAATTGGAGCTGTTTTAGGGGCTATTGGAGCAGCGTTACTAGGAATTTTTACTAAAGGTAAAGCCTTAAAAGGTAGTGTTAAACTTGCAGAAAATGTAGCTGAACGGGCAAGTAAACTTGCAGATGATATAGCAGGAGTTAACCTACGCAATCTGGAAATACACAAAAGCTTTAAACAAAAAATAACCGATTTTATTAAAGAGAAAATAAGAGCACTTATCGACGTTTCAAACTATGTTAAAAACCAATCTGCAAACTTAGGCAATTTGAATATGGACGATTATTTTAAGTTATGGAGAAGTAATGGCATTGCTGAGGACATACTGAAAAAGATTTTTGTTGAATCTAAACACTGGGATAATACTCTAGAGGTATTTGCAAAAAATCCAAGTTTGAATTGGCTTACTTCGCTTACAGGATTAGACGACGATGCAATAAAAGCTGTTGATGAAGTATGTTGGATACTTTTCGGTACAGACGCAAATACTTTCTTCACCAACATAGATGAAGTGGATATAAAACTTTATGACGATAAAGTTAAATATTTCGTGGAGAATTTAGGAACCGGATGGTATCGTACTAACCGTAAAATAAGTAATTTAATTATAGAGACCAGACTTACCTACCTACACCGAAATAGCCAATATAAACCATATCTGGATCTAATATTAGATGCAGCTAAAAAGGAATCGCCTGAAATTACCTCGTGGTCTCACTTACTAGACGAAACAAATCCTAGAGCAGGAGATATATTAAATGAGATAATGCCCTCTAAAATTGGGAGAATTGTAATTAACGGACAATTTTGGGACCCATTAAAAATTAGTAGTATGAGTTATAGCGATGCAATTACAAATATGTTGATAAAAGATACTTTAGACGACTGGCCTACTCGATTTGCAAAAATTTCAGATTCAAATTATCAAAAGATTTGTGGAGAAAACTTGGGGGACATTGAGTACACTAGAGCATTTAATGATTACATTGTTAAGACAGATCTTGATTATTATTATAAAGCAATACTACACGAATCGGGAGTATATGAGGGTAATTATAAGTGGGATGGTGATGGAGCAGAGGGATTTATGAGAGCTTATAGAAAAATGCATTTTAATCCTAATACAGATGTAAGAGTACTGCTTTTCGAAGAGTGGGTTGATGATGTAACAAAACTTGATGTAACTGTTGAAGGAACACTTAATGGACTTTTGGAGGAACAATACTTAATAGATCCAAGTTTTACACGTACAGGTGGGGTTGATGACTTATTGGTTTACAGTTATATAGACACAACAACTACACCACATGTAAAAGTTTACAGTGTGATAACAGATGAATACAAAGGTGGTGTCGGATCAATCGACGGCTTAATTATTGCTGGTGCGGAAGCTGATAGGAAAACTAAATACACACATTTTGACCTAAATAAGGTATTTGAGAAAAAGAAAAAGTTTATGGCTGAAGATATTAGCGAGTTTAAACAAATAGGGCAAACAGTCACAAAAACCAATCAGTATTATCCAGAAGTGGGAGGTATTAATTTTTTCAAAACACATTATTCAGGTACTGGAAACACAAAATATGGCTATCGATTAAAAACTGTTATGGGAGAGGAACAAGCTAGAGCATACTTAAAATCTAAAGCTGATATAGAATTATTAAACATTTTATATTTATTTAATGAAGCACCACGATTACATAGTATTACTCCTAGTTTACAGTTTAAGTTATATACATACATTGATGAAGTAACAAACAAAGCATACCTTCAATGGTTTGATGGGGTTCGAATATCTTTCCAAAGAGAAGGTGGCAATTCACTTGAAGTTCTTGTTAAACGATCAGACATTGTCCCTATTTTAGATTTGGAAAAAGGGGTGTTCAAGTGGGATCCATTTAGCGATGAAATACAAGGCTCTCAATGGCTCAAAGAAGAATTAGCAAAAATTAGAAAAATAGTATGGGATGAATTAGAACTAGGAACTTTTGACGTAAATACTGTGGAATTAGTTGACGCATATCATGGGTATAAATACTTACAAGCTGACGCATATAAATCTATGATGAAGTACATCATGGATAAAAAACTCATAAGTAATATCCACAGTAGTAATATGTTTTTAGACCTTGGGTACATCATGACGGGAACTCTTATACCTAAAACATTAGATGATGTTCTAGATAACATTTTTGTCAAAACGGGATTTAGATTTGACAGAATAGAAATGAACACTATGAAAGATTTCAGAGACTTATCTAATTCACAAGCATTTATGTTAGATAAAAGGAGCCCAACTGTAAATTACATTAGCGACATGATAGACAAACTGAAAGAACTCGATACATCGCTTGTTAGGAAGAGAATGTTAGAAACTTGTGATCCGACACATAGGGAGTTAATAGATTTATTTTTAGACTATTTGTATGACTATAATTACGAGAACCTTGATAAAATTGGAAGGAAGGAATTCCAAAATGCACTTGAGGCATTAGCTAGAGCTATAGATTATAAAATACCACTAACTAAGATTGACAATCCTTCGTGGTCGACTCTTGTGTTTAATCTTATAAGAGACACTTTTAAAGGCACGGGATTCAAATATTCTCTAACAGATGAAAACCTACAAGATATATTGAACGAAGAAGAATATGACTATGCTACACTAACAGATACAGCACACATAATATGTTTTAAGGATAATAATGGAGACATAGTTCTAATTAACGAACAGTTAGTAGGATTTGAATTTGATTGGAATGATATAATTGATTTATCAGGTACAAATACTGAAACTTATAGAAACCCATTTTTACTCTCAGATCCTTTTTCCATTAATTATAAAGACGAAAACGAATATATGCCCCGTGCAGATCTTGAAAGATTAGGTGAATTGTATAGTGCAGACACATTAGTTGCCGGAGATATAATATCAGACGAATTAATAGGTCTTCGTCAAGATTATGAGAAATATATTGACAAATGGGATCACAACAAAGTAACAGTTAATTATAGAATTTTTGGTGTAGACCTTATAGGAACGAATCAAAAAACAAATTGGATAAACTATATTAAGGATATACAAAACCCAAATACGGGATCTCTATCATATGGTCCTCATATAACTAACGTTCTCTTCTCTATTGATCTAAATAGACAAGGGCTAGATATGAAAAACACAAATGGAGACCTCTTATACGCTCGTATGGCATATAATGTAATTGATCACGAAATAAAAGTAGTCAATAGACAGCTAGAAACTTGGATTGTTAATATGCTACGTGACACTGATAATCGTTTCAGCCTATTCAGAAAATCAGATACTATAACGTATGAAACATTAGAAGAGTTTTTTAATTTCTACAAGAATGGTAAAGTAAAAGCATTCTATGATGGAGCAGATCCAGGTATTGACCATCAATATTATCCAGGAATAAATCCTACAAAACATAGAGTCTTTCCTATGTTCACTAAAGTGGGCTTTTATGAATATGCTAACGGAACAAAGACATGGGCCTTTTTACACGAACCCGTTGTTATAGAAGGTTATGGTTCTTCTATGGAGGAGTATTTCTCATCAATAAAAAATGACCTTATGCTAATGGATGGAAGTGAACTATGGTATTGGGTTTTTGGCTGTCCTATTGTACCAAGATAATATATAATATATTTTTTTCTTTCTTTCTTTCTTTCTGTATAAACACCCTTATATTTTTAAAATAGAATATTTAAATAATGAAAGATAAAAGTTGGATACATGATATTGGACTTATAGTTAAACGTAATTATCCACGGACAGAAATTGGTAATGTGTATATTGATTGTGAAGGACATGATAGTGATCTTTCCGATGATTTGATGGAAAAATTAAATTCGCACAATTTATTTAATTATGATTATAAAGATATAGAAACAGATTTTACAGATGTAGAAAACGAAAATAGATGTTGTTTTACAGACGGGAAAAATGAATGTCATGAACCACACTCTACAATACTCCTTCGTTACAACAAAAAATATGATAATGAAAATATTTTATATCACCTTTTCAAAGAACTTAAAATAAACGAACCTAGTATTGTCGAAGAAATAGAACTACGTTCTTTAGAAACTCCAAAAATCAATTTGGAACATCTTAAAAATTGTACAAACCTTACATGTCTCGAAATATACAATATCGATTTAATTGATATAGAACTCATACCAACGAAAAACATACGAAAACTAAGCTTTCAGAGCTCTAGACCTTTGGACAGTTATATTAAACATATACACGAAATGAAAGAACTGACATATTTATCCTTGGGTTTTGTGAATAATTCATCTCTAATAGATTTAACACCAATAACGACAACTAACCAAAAAATAGAATATTTAGGAATTTCAACTAATTATAAAAAGATAAATATTAAAAAATTATATAAGTTAAAAAATCTCTGGATGATACAGTTAATCCGTATACACGATATAGATTTCCATTCTTTATATAAATTAGAAAAATTAGAGAAACTAGTAATATACTCAAACGAGGAAATCGACGATAATAAGTTGTTACCATTATTTGATAAAGATATAGATGTAACTTTAAATAACAAAGATCTAAACCATTAGAAAACTTGATGTTAAAAATAATCTTCTTTTTACGTCTACACTTTTTCTATATTTCGACTACAACATAATTTAAACACGCTTTATCGTTCGTTTTTTATATTACTTCAGATTGTAGTTATCTGTGACTAAAAGCACTCTCCTACAAACCTAAAACACAAAATCGACCTTTTTGATGTTAACACTTTGAGACCTTTAGATGGTGCTTGTCGTAATATTGGCGATTCTTTAATCCACGACTGCAAAATTATTCTTTTCTCTGACAAATTGAATTGGTCACATATAAATCTTTATCAACCTCTCAGATGTTATTT